>CAYVUX010000150.1:0-7677 GCA_964455075.1 uncultured Desulfobacteraceae bacterium
ACGATTGAGCGGCGGCCGAAGACGGCCCGAAGCTGAGATGGGAAAATGGGAAGTTGTTTTTGAGTGAGCCCTAAGGAGGTTGCTGGAAAGCGCCCGGATGCAAGGTTCCCGCAGACCTGAGGAATGAGGTGTCCTTACCGTGCGCCGCAGTGACGCAGGTCAAGGGCAGCGCCGCACGCGCGAGCCCTCTGCAGCGGGAAGATGGGTGTTTTCCAACAGCCTTCCAGGCCTGGTCTGAATGTGATATTGATCGACAAAGCGGGTCGGCCTTTTGAGATCAGGGACTACGATCCCAGCGACCATGAGCCCCTGCTGGACATGTATGCGCGGTTCTCGCCCAAGGGCCGCTTTCAAGGCATGCCTCCTGCAGAGGTCTCCGCCTGCAGGAACTGGGTCGCGACGCTGGTCCAGAGGGGGGAAAACCTCCTGGCCTGGCAGGACGGGGAGGTGATCGGCCACGGGGTCCTGCTGCCGGACTTTGAGAAGAGAGACGCGGAGTATTTGATCTTTGTCGATCAGACGCGGCGCGGCCGGGGGGTGGGGACTGCGCTTACCCGGGTGGCGCTTTGGAAGGCTGAAAGTCTGAGGCTTGAGAAGATTTGGTTGACCGTGGAGTCATTCAACTTCCGTGCCACCAAGCTCTATAGGAAATGCGGCTTCGGCTTCTGTGAAGCGGGAGGCTGCCAATCGGAACGGACCATGATCTACATCTGCAGGTACGGCCATGGTCCTTAAAGTCGGCGTTGTCCGTGATGAACGGTATCTCGAACACAAACCGGGCCTGATCCACCCCGAACACCCCAACCGGCTCAAGTCCATCTACGCCATGCTGGACCGGGAGTTCCCGGGAGGACTTGTCCGGGTGGAACCCGAGCTCGCCACCATGGAGCAGCTGGAACTGGTCCATACCTCCTCCTACATCGAAAAGGTGTTGAAGACCGCGGAGCAGGACTTTACCTATCTGGCTCCCGACACGCCGGCCGGTTCCAATACGTACAAGGCGGCTTTCTTGGCGGCCGGCGGGTGTGTGAAGGCGATTGATTTCCTGCTTTCGGGGGCCTGCGACGCCTGCCTGGCCTTGGTCCGGCCTCCCGGGCACCACGCCCTGCCGGATCAGGCCTCAGGATTCTGTATCTTTAACAACCTGGCCGTTGCCGCCCGCTATGCCGTCTCCAAACAGGGGCTCACCCGGGTCTTGATCGTGGACTGGGATATCCATCACGGGCAAGGGCTCCAGAACATCTTTTACGAGGAGAACCGGGTCCTGTATTTTTCCACGCATTTCATGGGGTTTTATCCTCAGACCGGGCCCTGGTCCGACGTGGGCTCAGGGGGAGGAGCCGGCTACACGGTCAACATCCCCCTGCCGAGGGAGGCGGACGACGGGGATATGCTGTACGTTTATCGCCGGGTGCTCGGGCCGATCATGCGTCGTTACAGACCACAGCTCGTGCTGGTGGCCGCAGGCTTTGACGCACACAAAGAAGACCCCCTGGGCCGGGGAAGCCTTACGGAGAGGGGATTCTTTTGCCTGAGCCGGCTGCTAAAGGAGCTGCGTGAGGAGAACAATGCTCCGCCGCTTCTTTTCTCGCTGGAAGGGGGCTATGATCTGCGGGCCCTTGCGGGCAGTGTCAAGGAGGTGATTCGGGCTCTTAGTACGGATGAGAGCCCCTTCCTGTGCGATGGAATGAAGGAGGGGGCCGGGGCGAAACAATGGGTGGAAAGGGCGAGACGGATTCATGCGTCCTACCAGGTTTGGGCATAGGCTGCCTGATCCGTTGCCGGGGGACCGGGCCCCTGTTTGAAGACACGGAATTGAGGAAAAGGCCGAGAGGAGACAAAAAAGGGCCATGATCAAGGCGCGTATCAAAGCGGCGAATTCCGATGCCAACATCGGTTCGTACGGGAAGACATACCGCGAGTTCTCCTGGGAGGAAGCGGAGGAGCAGTTTGTCTGGAAGAAGACCGGAAAAATGAACATTGGTTACGAAGCCGTGGACCGATGGGCCGAAGACCCGAAAACGCGGGATCGGACGGCATTCGTTTTTGAAAGCGAACAAGGGATCACCCGATTGTCCTACCTGGATCTCAAGGGTCTTTCATGCCGGTGGTCCAACGTGCTGACGGATCTTGGTTTCAAGCCCGGTGACCGCCTGTTCATCTTTCTCCTCCCCTGTCCCGAGATCTACCTGGCCATGCTGGGTTGTGCCAGGACGGGAGTGATATTTTCGCCCCTTTACGCCACCCTGGGCTACGACGAGCTGGAAGAGCGGATACGAAACGGCGAACCCAAGGGCATCCTGACCCATCCGGATCTTGCCGAGGTCCTGCCGCTGGAGGCTATGGCCGCTGTGGAATGCCTGCTGTTCCACCAGGGCCCGGTTCCCGGCCGGTTTCGCCGGGAGGTGGAGTTGTCCCCTCTTCTCGATGCGGCTTCGGACGATCGAGAGCCCGAATGGGTGGACGAAAACGCCCCTCTTTACCTGATCTATACCTCGGGTTCCACCGGCCCGCCCAAGGGAGTCGTTCATGCGCATCGAGACATGGTGGGAATGCGATCCACGGGCCGCTATGTGCTTGACCTGAGAGAGCACAGCATCCTTTGGACCGACGGGGACCCCGCGTGGATCACCGGAACCGTATACAGCACCTTTGCCCCGTGGCTCTGCGGCGCGTGCACTGTGGTTCAAGGCGTCCCGTTTTCGGCCTCCACGTGGTACAGAACGCTCGAAAGCCACCGGGTGTCGGTATGGTACACCACTCCCATGACCATCAAAAGACTTCTTGCGGCCGGGGAGGATCTGCCGACCCGATACGACTTCGGCCACCTTCGGCACATGGCGACCGTGGGGGAAACCCTGGCCCCGGAGCTCTTCTACTGGGTGAAAGAGAACTTGAACCGCTCGCCTCACGACACCTGGTGGATGAGCGAGTGCGGCATGATCTGTATTGCCAACTTCCCGAGCATGGACATCAAGCCCGGGGCCATGGGCAGGCCCGTGCCCGGCATCGAGGCTGCCGTAATCGATGAGAACGGCGACCGATTGCCCTTGCTGACCATGGGGCAGCTCGCTCTCAAAACCCCTTGGCCCTCTCTTATGCAAGGGATCTGGCGGGACGAAGACCGGTATGACGCCTATTTCCGAATCGAGGGGTGGTTTTCCACCGGCGACATGGCGATCATGGACGAGGAGGGATACTTTTATCACCAGGGGAGGATGGATGATCTCATCAAAGTCGGCGAGAAGCTGATCGGGCCCTATGAAATCGAGAGGACCCTGCATCAACACCCCGCGGTTGCAGAGGCCGCGGTCATCTCGAAAAGCACCCGGCCCAACGCTCCCCACTTGAAGGCCTTTATCACCGTTTCAGAGGGGGCCACACCGTCCAACCGGCTCAACCAGGAGATCAAGGCATTTGTCCGGGCGAACCTCTCGCCCGACATACCGCTCAAAGAAGTGGCTTTCTTGGACCGGCTTCCCAAGACCTCGTCGGGAAAGCTCCTGCGCCGGATTCTGCGGGCGCGTGAACTGGGCCTTCCTGGAGGAGACGTCTCGAACCTGGAGGAGTAAGCGCCCGTGAACCTGTTGGAATAGAATCCTATTGGAGGCTGTTGGAAAACATCCGGATGCAAGGCTTCCGCAGACCTGCGGAAAGAGGCGTACTCACAGTACGCCGCAGTGACTGAGGTCAAGGGCGGCGCCGCTCGGTAGATCCCGCTTCAGCGGGGAGATGGGTGTTTCCCGGCAGCCTCCTAGATTATGTCGTCCGGGTACACGTTGCAGATGCAGCAGAGAAAGCTTCCCGGTTCGCGGGCGCTTTCATTCCGCATCCCATGCGGCTCCATGCTCGGGATGTAGATGGTGCTCCCCGGCCCGCAGGCTTTTTCCTGAATCACCTCTCCCGACGCCGGATCCGACGACCAGCAGTTAAATCGGCCGCTGAGGATGTACATGGTCTGGACGTAGAAATGGTTGTGGGTGGGAATTTCTCCGTCCGGCTCCACGGTGAAAAGCCGCAGGCCGTATTCGGGCTGTCCGGAGTCGTCCTCGCCGGTCTTCGAGAGCCACCGGACACGGACTCCCTTCACGTCGTAGTTTTTCCCCTTATAGGGAAAACGCGTAATCTTAATCTCTTCGCGGTCCTCCGATTGGAGCACTTCCATCACATTCTCCTTTCCGTGGCGATGAAACCCTCTTCTTGAGCATATAAACCCTTGGTTTCCAAGCAAACGCTAATCGATCCACCGTTCTCCCAGGACCAGGAGATCCGTCACCAGGTTCACGAGGCCCCAGATGGCGTCCGCGGCCAGGTGTCGTTCTATGGATCGGTCAAAGAGAATATTGGCGCTCGGGGAGAATTCGGAGTCCCCCTCCCAGAGGAGGTAATAGAGGGGGACTTTGGGAAAGGCGATGACCTTGTAAGAAGCCTCGGCCAGGTCCAGCGGCTCCCCGGAAAGAACCGTTGCCGCCTTCTTGAAGCCTTCCATGTCCTGTCCGTACCGCGCGAGCAGGGGCGCGATTTTGAGTTCGTGGGGAGGACAAAAGAAATGGGCGTTCTTGAGCTCCTTGAAGCTTACCATGTCTCCTGTGACGCCTGAGGGGTCGGCGCCCAGAAGATAAACCAGGGAGAGAATCTCCAACAGGGGGTTGTCCGCCGGTTCCCAATCCGAATGCCCCTGGCGGAACATGCGGTGGCTGTTCGGGTCGATGAGAAGGTATTCCTTCAGAAACGGAAGCAGAATTCCCTGGCGGGAGTGCTTTGCCCCGGCGTTTTGGCAGATGCGAGGGATGTCCGCTCTCTCGATCTCCGTCCAGTATTCTTCCGGGACACGGATCTCCTGGCCGGAGGGGGTTCTTGGTGCGGCCTTTTCCCGGAGGCGCCGGGACTGCATTTCCAGATAGGCGGCGCTGAACGGATAGGGCCCGAGCCGGAATTTCTCGCATGGAAAGTCGTGGCAGTCCCGCATGCAGTGATCCACCCCCTGTCCCGCGGCACAGGAAAGGATCGGGCAAGGAGCGCCAAGCAGCCTGACCTGTGTCTCCAGCTTTATCCCCGCCGCCGCGCTTCTCCCCGGGCCGCAGGTCGAGCATACGCCCCGGAGATAAAGCCTGCAGACGTCGCAGTTGATACCGCACGCCCCTGTGGCCATTTCCTTTCATCACCTCCTGTGGACTATCTCTACACGGTTTGACCCTGTCCGACAAGCCCTGAGTCAAAAACCCTCTTCCAAATACCCCTCGGGGTTGATCTCTCCAGCGTTCTCTTGCACTGTCAACCATGCCGGAGGCCGCGTGAGAGCCGCTGTCGCTTGAAGCGGCATGGATGCTCCGTTTTGCATTCGCCTCCCTGATAGAGATACGCCTCCTCAGTCCTTTTTTGCCTGGCTTTTGAGCCGGGATTCCCATATCCTTTTCGTAAGGGGAAGAGGCGACGAAACCGGAAGGAATCTGAACAGGAGAAGAAGTCATGAAAGTGATTCGTTTTTCCGAAGCCGAGAGCTATGAGCCCGAGAAGGACTGGAAGCGGGTCAGTCTTTGCAGCGAGGAGGAGCTCTCCCTGGAGCATTTTGTAAAACCGGCGGGGCACGCCTCGCCGCGCCACGAGCACACGAACGTCCAGGTTCTCGTGGTTTTCAAAGGCAAGATGACCATAGAAACCGAGAAAGACGGAACACAGGAGCTTTCCGAGGGGGATGCGGCCTACATCCCGGGCGGAGAGCTTCATGTGGTCGTCAACCCGCTTGACGAGCCGTCCGTGGGGCTGGATATCTTTGTCCCGGGGAGGTCGTTTGATTTCTGGCTCAAGAGAAATAGGATGCAAAAGGAGGGTGCCATGAACAAGAAAGAGGCCTATATAGACAAAGCAAAGGCAAAGATCCAGGAATGGAACGCGGAGATTGACAGGCTGGAGGCGAAGCTCAAAGGGGTCGAAGCGGACACCCGGATCAAGTATGATAATCAGTTCCGGACGCTGAGACAAAGGCGGGATGAGCTGAAGGAGAAGGTAAAGGCGCTTCAGGGAACCAGCGGGGATGCCTGGGAAGAAGTCAAGAAAGGCACGGAAGAGGCTCTGGATCGCGTTAAGAAGGCCTTTGACCGAATTCGTTCGGAGATCAAGGAGCTCAAGCCCCGAAACCGGGAGTAACGGACGCGGAAAACCGGGAGGCGCGTTCAAAACGTCCCGGGTGGGGGATTGCGGCAGACCCGCGGGACGAGGAGGTCGAATTCCGTCTGCATTTGGCAAACATCCGGTTTGCCGAGGGAGGTCCGTCGAACGCACGTCTGAAGAAGACGCAGCCGTGTGCCTTGAAAAGCGCAGAGGCGTTTCTGGGACCGGGAATTTTCTGTCCCGTTAACCGGCTCGCGGTCCGTCCCGCCTGCTCCGGGAAAGTTGGGCTTTTCCCGGCCGGCATGGTGCGGGAGGACCGTGAGGCCGCTCAGCGGGACATCTGTATCGGCTTATCCAGGCCGTTGTTGAAACCGGACGTCAAATGAGGTAGGAAGGGGGCAGAAAGGCGGTAGGGCTCTATGGGAGGTCAGGGCAAAAAGTTCAGGGTTCGCTTTCTTCCGGACGAGGTCGAGGTGGAGGTAGGCGAAGGGTCGACCATCGCGGAGGCTGCCAACGAGGCCGATATCCATATCAACAACCTGTGCGGGGGCGAGGGCGTCTGCGGCCGTTGCCGCGTCCAGGTGACGGGCGGAAATGCACCGGCGGAAGAGCGTGGCGTTGCGTTCTTTTCAGAGGAGGAACTGGAAAAGGGTTTTGTCCTCGCTTGCCAGACGGCCGTGGAGGACAACCTGGAGGTGACCATTCCGCCCGAGTCCCGGCTGGACGAATCCCAGATCATGACAGGCGGAGAGGACAGGGATGTCGTTGAAGCCGAATACATCCCTCTCGTGAGAAAGATCTACATGGAGCTTTCCCCCCCGACGCTCGAGGACAACATCGCGGACATTGAGAGGGTCTCCAGGCATCTGAGGAGGAATTTGGGTTGGCATTCTTATGAGACGTCTCTCGGCTGCATTCAGAACCTCTCGGAGTTGTTGCGGGACAACGACTGGAAGGTGACCGCCACGGTCGCCAAAAACAGACAGAACTACAAGATCCTGGCCGTGGAGCCCCTGGATACCACCGAGCGGAACTATGGCCTCGCGGTGGACGTGGGAACCACTACGGTGGTGGCGCAACTCGTGGATATCCGCAACCGCAAGGCGGTTGGCGTGGCCGGCGCAATGAACTCGCAGGCCCGCTACGGCGAAGACGTCATCTCCAGGATGATTTACGCATGCGGAAAAGGGGGTCTGAGCCCTCTTCACAAGGCCGTGGTCAAAAACATCAACCAGTTGATTGAAAAGGTGACATCGGAGGCAGGCGTCTCGCCGGAGGACATCCAGGCCGTGGTGGCCTCCGGGAACACCACCATGAGCCACTTCCTGCTGAACCTCACGCCGTGCTCCATCCGCGTGGAGCCGTATGTTCCCACGGCGGACGTTTATCCACAGATTCTTGCAGAGGACATCGGCATCAAGATCCATCCCGGCGGGATCCTCGAGACCATCCCGAGCGTGGCCTCCTATGTGGGAGGAGACATCGTATCGGGACTCATGTCGTGCGGCATCGCGGAGCAGGAGGAAGTCCGAGGCCTCATTGATATCGGGACCAACGGGGAGATCG
>CAYVUX010000151.1:0-7677 GCA_964455075.1 uncultured Desulfobacteraceae bacterium
AATAAATTTTCCCACGATAAGGTATTCATCAGTGTGGGCATTCAGAAGATGGTCAATGCAAAGGCCGCGGGGGTCCTGTTTACCTTGAATCCCACCGACGGAGACCGGTCCAAGGTTGTCCTCGAGGCCAACTGGGGTCTGGGTGAGACCGTGGTCTCGGGTTCCGTTACCCCGGACAGATTTGTGATCGACAAGGTGATCATGGAGCCCAGCGAGAAGGTGATCTCTCTCAAGCACATCATGTGCTGTTATGATCCGGAAAAGGAAGGCGTTTCGGACGTGGAAGTGCCGGAGGACATGCAGAAGAAATGCTGTCTGGAGAACGGCGAGGTGATCGAGCTGGTAAGGGCGGCCAAGTTAATCGAAGCACATTACGGCTGCCCCATGGATATAGAGTGGGCGATTGACAGCGATTTTGGCTTCCCGGAAAGCTTGTTCATCGTGCAGGCCCGTCCGGAAACCGTATGGAGCCAGAGACAAGGGCAATCGCGCATCGGGAAAAAGACAGGCCGGCAATTGCTGATGGAACAGGCCATGAAGCGCATCAAACTCCAGGGGTAGTGTTCCCTGTTTTTTGCTTGCCGCCCGGTTTGATGAGAAGAGCAGCAGTCAAAAATTCGTTATGGAGGAAATGTTTCAATGAAAAGTATGCGGGATTTTGTTGAGAAGGCTGAAGCCGAGGGGATGTTGCACAGGATCAAGGCCGAGGTGGACTGGGACCTGGAACTGTCGCACATTGCAAAAATCAATGAGGAGGAGCACGGACCCGCCCTTCTCTTCGAGAATGTAAAGGGATACGATTCCCCCGTCATTACGAGCGTGTGCACCACGACAAAGCGACTGGCACTGATTATGGGGGCGCCGCCGGAGTCCTCCCTGGTTGATTTGATGAGGCTGTGGGTGGAGAAGAACGAGGAAAAGATCCCTCCCAAATGGGTGGACAACGGCCCATGCAAAGAGAACGTGATGCGGGGCGACGAAGTGGATCTCTTCAAGTTCCCTGTACCCAAGTACTACCCCATGGACGGCGGTCGTTTCTTCGGAACAGCCCACTTCGTTTTGACCAAAGACCCCGATACGGGGTGGGTGAACCTGGGGACCTACCGGCTCCAACTGCTCGACAAGAACCATCTGGGGACCCAGTTTATCAAGGGAAAACACTCCGATATCATGCTGAAAAAGTACCAGGCCCGGAAAGAACCCATGCCGGTGGCGGTGGTGGTTGGCTGTGATCCGATCCTGTTTCTCATGGGCGCCGCCCGGGTCTCGGCCTTTGAAAGCGAGTACGATCTGGCCGGGTCCATCCGGGGTGAGCCCATCGAGGTGGTGAAAGCGGAAACCAATGACCTCCCGGTTCCGGCCACTGCCGAGATCGTGGTGGAAGGGTATGTGGATGCGGACAAGTTCATGCCGGAAGGCCCTTTCGGCGAATACACGGGCTACTATTCGGGCGTGGGTACGGATCCCAGGAACTACATCGAAGTGGAGTGTGTCACGTACAGAAACAATCCCATATTCTGGGGGACCACTGTGGGGCGGGCTGTCACCGATACGCACATGACCATGGCCCTGACCTACGGTTCCACCCTCTGGCAGCAGCTTTCGGCCATGAAGATCCCCGGAATCCAGGCCGTGTATTGCCCTCCGGAGGGGTCGGGACGATTCCTGGCCATCATCTCCCTGAAGCAGATGTATCCAGGGCATGCCGATCAGGTGCTCACCGCGGCCGTTTCCACGGAGATGGGGGCCTACGGCCTCAAGACGGTTATCGTGGTGGACGACGATATCGATCCCTGGGATATTCCACGGGTCATGTATGCCTTGAGCTTTCGATTTCAGCCCAACCGAAGCCAGGTCATCAAGCGGGGTCGCTCCACGCCCCTGGATCCATCCCTACCCATCGGGGAGAGGGACATCACGGGCAGGCTGCTTCTGGATGCAACCATCCCGTACGACTGGAAGGAAAAGCCCATTCCCATCGAATTGGACGAGGAAGTGGCGAACAGGGTCCGGTCTCGATGGTCTGAGTTGGGCTTGTAGATTGTGGATGCCTTTCGTGCGAGGGGCTTTTGTCTCCTCGCACGAAACGGCGCATGCCGGCGATAAGGATTCGAAACATAACGCCGTGCCGGAGGCGGCTCCTTTGCCCGGGCTACAGGTCGCACTGTTTGGATCTCTGACTCTGAGGGGGAAAGCGGGAGAACCTTATCATGTCTGAAAAAAATGATCTATTGAAAGGCAAAAGAATTCTGATCGTGGATGACGAGATCGATGTGCTGGATTCCTTGGAAGAACTGCTATCCATGTGCGAAGTGGACAGGGCTTCCACATACGAGGAAGCGAAAAAGCTTTTGGAAACCAAGCCGTTTGACATTGCCGTGCTGGATATCATGGGGGTGAACGGCTATCGTCTCCTGGACATCGCGCGCAGGAGAAACGTCACGGCCGTGATGCTGACGGCCCATGCGTTCAAGCCGGAGAGCCTTGTGAAGTCCATCAAGGGAGGGGCGGCCAGCTACCTTCCCAAGGAGGAGATGGGGAGCATAGCCGTCTTTCTCAACGATGTCCTGGAGGCTCGCCAAAGGGGGGAGAGCCCCTGGAAGAGCTGGAATGAAAAGCTGCCCACTTCGTATTTTGAAAAAAGGTGGGGCGCGGCGTGGCAGGACACGGACAAGGAATTCTGGGAAAGTTTCAGAGAGAGCATTCGAGCCAGAAGATCGCAGTCGAAAAATAAGTGATACGTTCTACGGCGGCGAAGAGCAAGGAGGTGAACTGTGAAGCCGATTCGCTACAAAGAGAAAATGGTCGACGAGTTCGTAAGGAACGGGTACTGGACGGATGAGACCTTCTTTGACTTCTGGGCGAGAAACGCGCGGGAGTTCGGAGACCGCGAGGCGCTTGTGGATTCCAGGTACCGGCTCACGTGGTCGGAGGCCAAGAAACTGGTGGATGCCATGGCCTCGGCATGGGTGGAGATGGGCATCCCCAAGTTTGCCCGCATGATCATTCAGTCTCCGAACAGCGTCTACGGATTTCTTGCAAGGATTGCCTGCGAACGTGCAGGGCTCATCTCTCTGACGGTTTACCCCTACCTTCGGCAGCGGGAACTCGAATACATGGTGGAAAAGACCGAAGCCGTGGGAGTCGTCATTCCTCATGTCTATCGCAAGTTTGATTACCTGGAGATGTACCGGGGGCTGCAAGAGAGGTTCTCCCATCTGAACCATATCTTCCTGTTCGAAGACGAGGTCCCGAATTCGGCCCCGGAGGGAACATACTCCCTGATGCGGCTTGTGGAGAATCGGGCGAAAGACCCTGTGGATGAATCCGTGCTGGCGGAAAGGAGACTCGATCCCATCTGGAATGTGGCGCTCCTGACCACCACCACGGGAACGACAGGCCTCCCGAAACTGGTGGAGTGGCCCACCGCGCCCCGGGTATGTACTTCCAAAGGGCGGGTGGATATCTGGAATCTGACCAAAGAAGACATCACCATGGCCATTGCCCCTCACGCGGGCGGGGCCGCGGGAACCCTCACCTATTTCGCCGCTCCGCTTGCGGGGGCCAAGACCGTCATGCTCGAGGAGTTCACACCCGAAGGGGCCCTCGCACTGATCGAGAAGGAACGGGCCACGGCCATCGGCGTGGTGCCCACGCACCTGGTGCGGATGCTGGAAGCGGATCCTTCCAAATACGACTTGGGTTCCCTCCGCTTTATCCGCTCGGCCGGGGGCTACCTCTCTCCCCAACTGGCCGAAGAAGCCGAAAAGGCCTTCGGAGCGGCCATTACCAGCGACCTGGGCACGCAGGACATGGGCTCCGTGTCGGGTTGCCGCGTGGAGGACCCGAAGAAATTGCGAAGGAGAACGGTGGGTCGAATGCTGCCGGGAAACGAAGTGCGGCTTGTCGACGAGGAGGGGAACCCGGTGCCGGCCGGTGAGCCCGGCATTCTCTATTTCAGAGGCCCCCATGCTCCCGCGGGGTATTACAGGGACGAAGAGCTCACCTCAACGGTCTTTGATCCGGATGGTTGGACCACAACAGGGGACATCGTCAAGGTGGACGATGAAGGCTGCCTGTGGATCCTGGGCCGGGCCAAGGACATGATCATCCGGGGAGGTCAGAATATCTATCCAGCGGAGATCGAAGGCATTCTCAATGATCACCCGAAGGTGTCTTCCGTGGCCATCGTGGGATACCCGGACAAAGAAATGGGCGAACGCGCCTGCGCCTATGTGATTCCGAGGGCCGGGGAGGAGTTTACTTTCGAGGAGATGGTGGAATTTCTCAAGCAAAAGGACCTGGCCATGTTCAAGTTGCCGGAGCGCCTCGAATCGGTGACGGAATTTCCCACCGTGGGAGATTCGGGGAAGGTGAACAAGGAGGCCCTGAAAAAAGACATCGCAGAGAAAGTGGGGGCCTAGTTCTCCGAAACACCGACACGGCCCGAAGGAAGGAAGCGCAAAGCCTTGCAGAAGACGATCCTTTTGATATCCACGATGGACACCAAGGGCGAGGAGACCCTGTACCTCAAGAAGAAGATCGAGGAGATCGGGCCGGGAACGCTCCTTATGGACCTCGCCATGAGAGGCGAGGGAGCTTCGCCGGCGGACATTCCTCCGGAGCAGGTGGCCGAAGCGGCGGGCAGCAGTCTGCGCGAAATCCATGAATCCAAGGACCGGGCCGGAATCACGAATATCACCATCTCGGGTGCATGCCGGGTGGCCCGGGAGCTTCTCTCCGAGGGAAAAATCGACGGAGTCGCAGGTCTGGGCGGATCCACCGGTTCGCTTATGGCTACCGAGGTGATGAGGGCCCTGCCTTTCGGGGTTCCCAAACTCATGGTCTCTTCCACCGCGGCCCTGCCGGGGCTCTCCACCAGGTATATCGGCACCGGAGATATCGTCCTGTTCCACACCGTCATCGAGATCAGCGGGCTTTCCAACCTGTTGAAGAACGTGCTGGATCGGGCGGCTCACGCCGTCGCGGCCATGACCTCGGGAGGCGTGGCCCCCACCCAAACGGCGGAGGGGAAAGCCATTGCCCTTACCATGCTGGGCCCGTGCGAGAAGTGCGCGACTGCGGTCCAAAAGGAACTCGAGAAGGCCGGATATCAGGTCATCGGGTTTTCCGCGGCGGGAATCGGGGACCGGGCCATGGAGGAGATGATCTCCCAGGGCCTGTTTCACGGGGTGGTGGATCTTGCCCCCGGCGGAGTGGGCGAGCACCTCTACGGGTTTATGCGGGATGCCGGCCCCCGGCGGCTCGAATCCGCAGGCAAAGGGGGGATTCCCCAGGTGGTATCCACATGCAGCGTGAACCATATGACCCCCGCGAAATCGCGGTACAAGCCGGAATACCACGAACGGAGAAAATACGATCTGGACAAGTTTCGCACCTGGCTCCGCATGTCGCCGGAGGAGCTCGAGGAAGTGGCGGGCGTATTCGCCGGCAAATTGAACGCGGCGCAGGGTCCTGTTCGGGTTGTGGTTCCGAAGAAGGGGTGGTCGTCGGTGGATGCTCCAGGGAACGCGACCTATGATCCGGACGAGGACAGACTCTTTGTTCAAAGGCTCCGAAGGGAACTCAGGCCCGATATTCCGATCACGGAGGTCGATGCCAACATGGAAGCCCCGGAATTCGCCCGGGCCGTGATTCGGGCCGCCATGGACGTCTTCTAGGAGGCTCACGGAAAGCACCCATCTGCGTCGTTGCCCTTGACCTGTGTTACTGCGGCGTACCAGAGGAACGCCTCATTCCTCAGGTCTGCGGAAGGCTTGGATTTGGATCCTCTCCAACAGCCTCCCGGTCCGCGACATGGATGAGTGAGAAAGCGCTGTGATGGATTTTTCCGTTAAGACAGCGAGCGGCGATCACGATATCGAGGCCCGGGTCCAGCGGATCGGGGAGGACCTCCTGGTCGCCGTGTGGGGTGGAGAGAGGCCCCACATCGGGGCGGTTTCGGTGGCCCAGCCGAGACCGAGCTTGAGGGACCCGGAGGCGACGAGCGCCACGGCGTCGGTAATCTGCCTGCTGGGACACAAAGAGGATGACCTGGCCAAGGCCGTCTCCGAAGTCCTTGCCGCCGCCTTGAACACGCGGGTCGTGGTCACCGCGGGCATTCACTGGGATCGTATTGAGAAAAGAGGAATCGAAAAAGTACTGGAGAACAGCAAAACGCTGGTGGATTTGATCCTGGAAAGGCTTGCTCAGGCCTGACCAGGCTGTGTCGCAGTTCGTCATCCCGGCCAAGTCCCGGCTAACGGGGTGCGAGCCAGGATCCATGAGTTCATGCTGTGATCCCATTTTCCAGGATTCCGGATCTCTCTTTGCTCCGCGTCGTTCGTCCGGAATGGTGTTTTTTTGCGAATTGCGACATAGTCTCTGACGCCGGAATTTTTTAGGCCGGGGGTTTTTTGAACCGCGGGGCGTCCGCGGGATCGAGAGAGCTGCTCTGCCGCAAGACGAGAGATCCATGACGGGAAAAATCATCATCGGAATAGCCGGTGCAAGCGGCGTGATTTACGGGGTGAGAATGCTCCGTTTTCTCGCGGAAAAGGGGCTTGAAACGCACCTGATCCTTTCCGAAGCAGGGCGAAAGAATATCGAAATCGAAACCGACTACAGGGCCGGGGACGTGGAGGCGATGGCCTCGCGCACCTATGACCCGAGGGATGTGGGGGCCGCCCCGGCCAGCGGGTCGTTTCTTACAGACGGAATGGTGGTCGTTCCCTGCACCATCAAGACGCTCTCGGGGATAGCCCATTCCTACGCGGACAACCTGCTTGTACGGGCCGCGGATGTGACGCTTAAAGAAAAGCGAAAGCTGGTCCTGGTGGTTCGGGAAACCCCTCTTCACAAAGGACACCTGAGATTGATGACCCTGGCTGCGGATATGGGCGCCCACATTCTTCCCCCGGTGCCGTCTTTTTACCACGGTCCGAAGACCATTGAGGACATCCTGGATCAGACCATCGGGAAGATCTGCGACTATCTCGGGATTGAGCACAATCTTTTCAGGAGGTGGACCGGAGAACAACCGGAAGGTTCGTAGATCGCAACACGATGTGAAACCCACGGGCAAGGACAAGGAGCCTGCCGGAACGGCGAAACGTTCTCCAACAATCCCCTCCTCAGCGGGGAGAGGCGCGTTTCCCGACAGCCTCCGAGAAAGACAAGGAGAAGGTGAAAATGCTTTTACCCAAATTTGATTACCATGAACCGAAGGAGGTGGATGAGGCCTGCGAGATGATGGCGGAGCTCGGGGATGCCGCCAGGCCGATCGCCGGTGGGACGGATCTGCTCGTGAACATGAAGAAGGGATTGCTGTCCCCGGGGCATGTGGTTTCTCTGGGGCGGATCGCGGGCCTGCAAGCTTTGGATGCCGGCGACGGGACCCTGACCGTGGGCGCGTGCGTGACTGCCGCCCGGGTGGCGGAGTCCGAACAGGCTGCAGCAGGTTTCCGTGCCCTGGCCGCGGGTGCCGGGGTGTTGGGCTCTCCTCTGATAAGAAATCTGGCGACCGTGGCGGGGAACCTCGTAAGTGCACGGCCGGCGGCCGATTTGCCTCCGCCGCTCATGGCCTGCGGGGCCGAGGCGGTTCTCGTGAGCGTCTCCGGGGAGCGCCTCGTTCCGCTGGACGAATTTTTTGAAGCCCCGGGGCAGACCGTGATTCGG
>CAYVUX010000152.1:0-7674 GCA_964455075.1 uncultured Desulfobacteraceae bacterium
GTTCGAGGGCGTGTTCGATGTAATAAGGGGATACATGCAGGCAGGGGGGGGAATACGGATCGCACCATTGCGGAAAATCGAGTGTTCCGTAGATCAGCAGTCCACCGCTGAACAAGACGGCAATCAGTCCCAGCGCTTTCAATCCCGGCTCCTTCGCAAAGTTCGAAACACCGCTGCGACGAACATGACGGTGCTTACGCCGGCGCCCACCGAAGCTTCGGTAAAGGCCACATCCACCGCCCCCATGATGGCCCAGAGGAGACACATCATAAAGCTGTAGGCGCCGAAAAGGATGGCCGCACCCAAAAGGTCCTTTATGGTCACGGCGCCGATGGCAATGATGACCACCAGTGTTAAAATCACAAGATCCAGTTGCCAGATCACCCGCTATCTCCTTTTTTGGCCCCTGGTCCAGGGGGTCAGGCCGGCCCGCATCCCGGCGTCTACGATCCCATGGATGGCGGTGGGACCGGACAGGAATATGAACACCACAATCAACAACAGCTTCAAGCTGACCAAAAGGGTGTGCAAGGAAAGCTCATGGAGATTAAAAAGCGCCAGAGCACCTAACATGAGAAGCGAGCCGCCCGTATCCAGTTTCCCGGCCGGATGCAGTCTGGAATAAAAATCCGGAAAACGGAGGATGCCCACTGCACCGCCCGTATAAAATATCAATCCGCAAATTAAAACAAGACCTACAACAATATCCATATTCAATAACCGTCAACTCCTGATACCTGAAACCTGGAAATGCGATACCTGGTTCGTCCTGCCGCACACGGTGAATTCAAAACACTCCTTTACAAAAACGCCCCTACTCCTCGAATAGCCCTTTTCGTTTCTGAAAATACCGGGAGGCGGCCAGCACGGCGATAAAATTCAGCATGGCATAGGCCAGTGCAATATCCACGAACATATCCACGCGGTGGTAAATAAGCCCGATGAGGATCAACAGCACCGTGGTCTTGCTGCCGATGGCATTCACACCGATGAGCCTGTCCAGTACCGTGGGGCCCAGGACGGCGCGGTACAGGGACAATACCATCAGGAAACTCAGATAAAGCGCACAATACAAAAAAAACGTATCCATTATTCCTCTTCAAACACCCTGGCAATCCGTTCCTGCATCTCGCCGGGCAGACCTTCCCTGGACTTTTGATCAAGGGCATGAACCTTAAAGACTCCGTTTACGGAGATGTAGACGGTTATGGTCCCGGGTGTGAGGGTGATGGAATTGCCGAAGGTCAACAGGGAGAGATCCTTTTTCAATTTACTCTGAAACCTGAAAATCCGGGGATCGATGAGATCCATGAGTCTGGGGTGAAATGTCAGGATCAGGACGTGAATATTGGCCATCAGAATTTTGTAGAGCAACCATGGGATATAGCGAAGAAAGCGTATGCCTGACCGAAAAAAACCTCTTGTGCCTGCATTGGCGAAGAGGAGGTCCTTGGATATGGCGGTGACGATGAGGCACGAGACAACCCCCATGGTTAAATGAAAAAGATCGAGTTTTCCGGAGAGCAATATCCAGAGGCAGAAAAGCCCCACAAAGGTAATCACATAGGAGGATATGGCATACTTTCTTTCAGCGGTAGCTGTGTATCCACCGCTGGATTCACCATTTGGCGTTTGGAATGTCTCCGAAGATCGGTCCTTCACCGATAATCCCCTCTACAATGAATGCGCGAGTCGCCTGTTCAGAGGCTTTTATGGCGGCCATTTTATAAATAAAAGAACTTGACGATGTCAACAGACTTTTTTGAAACCCGACTTCCGGTTTAGCCGGGCTTGGTACTACACGGCTTTCGAAGCAACCGGAAGCCGAACAAAAAAAACGGTTCCCACACCGGGGACACGTTTAAATGATATCTTCAGTCTGCCTGCATCCGTGACCAGGACTCCCATCCAGCCCGCTATTTGTCTGATAACCGCAACCGGTCTGCTGAGCCCTTAGGCAATTCCCGAAGCGGCCCGACCGAGCCCGGCCAAGCAGGCGTCATGCGTTGGAGCGGAAAAATGCATGCCACCTCCCTTTTCATCGAGTCCTGCTGTATGCTGTGTCAATCGATCCCGTAAATCTTCCGCAGCTTGCTGACCGCCTTCTTTATGCCCCTGAGCCCCCTGCCGGACCGGTCAATCTCTTCCCCCTCTTCACGGAATTTAGTTTGCTGCAATTCAACCTTCTTTTTATAAGCCTGTTTTATGGTTTCCACGAGGTTATGGTATTCGATAGGTTTCAGCAGGTAGTTGAATGCACCCTGACGGCCGCTTTCAAAAGCCGTATCAATGGCCCCGTGTCCCGTCAAAACAATACCTTGGAGAAACGGCTGGACATTCCTGAGCTCCTTCAGGGTCTCCACCCCATCCATGCCCGGCATGTTGAGATCCACCACGGCTACGTCAAAGTCGTCATCGGCCGCCACCTCAATGGCTTCCTCTCCTGAGAAAGTGACCTTCACCGTAAACCCTTCTCCCAGGAGGCGCTTGGACAGATATTCGAGCAGCGTCTCCTCATTATCGACGAGCAGCAACCTGATATCCGCATTATCTTCCATAAAAGGTGCCTTTTCTGTATGCGGTTTTAGGTTCAGATTGAAAATCCCGTATGCTGTTATCCTTCTCAACTTCTGATGTCAAGCCATTTTCTTAACCTTGCTTCAATGCCTGCCTGCCATCCCGCCAACCCCGCGATTGGCGGGATGGCAGGCAGGCAGGCCGCGATCCCGCTGGCGGCATTTCGGGTTTGCAGACAATGTATTTCCTTAATTTTGAACGGAAAGATGCCTGTAAAGTAGAAAACCATTTGGGTTTCCCATTATAATGGAGTTTGCAAGAGAGAACCCATTAAACAGGAGGTAACCCAGATGGTTAAGGAACGTGACCATGATAACACGAAAAAACTTATTGGCAAAGATTTCCCGAGGGGGCATATTGGTTCAGATGGTTGCGGAGCACTGGTCTCCGGACCCGGAGGACCCTGATCCTGAAACAATCGAGAAGAATAGGTTGTTGATGCCCGGAGATGCTGAATGAGACTCCCGTTGTGGTTCAGCCGACAACGGTTCTTCGTTCCAAGCATTGTTCGGCATTCATACCAGCAAAGTCAAGTCCTCAGCAACAAAGGTTTTTTGGCAAAGGGGGCGGGGAAGATTAAGGCCTCGTCCCGGGGAGTCGGGTTGCATCGGAGCAGGAGGACCATATCAGGGACTCCTTATTTGCCGGAGAGTCTCTCCAACTCATCGCCAAGCAGTACCCTGCAGTAGCGGCAAAGTTGACGGGATTTTCTGTCCACGTCCTCCACCGTCCTACAGTAGTGCATAATGCAGGTTTGTTCTCTGCAGTGGCGCAGTTTGAACGTGTGACCCAACTCGTGAATCGCTTCCTTTATTACCCGGCGTCGGAACGCGTCAGGACGATCCATGCCCAAAAGACCCTCCCCCAACCGATGGGTGGACACAATGCATGCCTTTCCGCCTAACTGAGCTTCTCCGTACACATGGGTGAGTATTGGAATGAAAAGGTCCTTTTCGGTGATAGCCAGGACCTTTTGCGCTTCCTCAGGCGCCGAAGAGGCGAGCCGGTCCAGGATGACGGTGGAGTAGTATTGATCCCTTTCCGAATGATAGGCAAAGGAGATATCAGAAAGAATCGGCAAGACCCGCGTGGAAAACTTGAAGACCCGAGAGATCTCTTCGCAAATGCCGTCTACCAGTTCATGATTCTTATGCCCGATAGGAGAAACGAGAATGAACATATCAGTCCGTGCATCCAGGGGGGTCGGCGGGTCGAATCAGTGGATGTGCATCGAGCTTCTGTGGAATCGCGATTCAGGCCGGCCTCTTGAGTCCGTAACGCTTAATCTTGCTGTAAAGGGTTGAACGGTCGATTCCCAGTGTTTCGGCGCTCTTCGCGATATTCCACTTTTTCTCTTCCAGGATGCGTGAGATATGTGCCTTTTCGACCTCCACCAGGGATTTCTCCTGATCAGGGGATGGGCCGTGCGGCGGACGAAAGATCGGCAAGTCTTCGGGTATGATCTTTCTTCGTTTGCCCACCACCACGGCCCGCTCGATCGCGTTTTCCAGTTCTCTCACATTCCCGGGCCAATCGTAGAGCATCATCTCGTCCAGGGCTTCCCTGCTTATACCGTCTATGGACTTGTTCATTTCCTGGCTGAAGCGAACCAGGAAGTGCTCGGCCAGAAGGGGGATGTCTTCCTTGCGCTCTCTGAGGGGCGGCATGGTCAATGAAATGACATTGAGCCGGTAGAAGAGGTCCTCGCGAAAATCTCCCTTTGCAATGGCTTGTTTGAGGTCTTTGTTGGTTGCGGCGACGACTCGGAAGTCGGCTTCCAAGGGCTGAATTCCGCCGACCCTGTAAAACACGCGATCTTCGAGGATCCGCAGAAGGTCGATTTGCATCCTCATGCTGATTTCCCCGATTTCGTCCAGGAACAAGGTCCCGTCGTGGGCCAGTTCGAGCCGCCCCTTTTTCGTGGTTTTGGCGTCCGTAAAGGCGCCTTTCTGGTATCCGAAAAGCTCGCTTTCGAGCAGATGTTCCGGAAACGCACCGCAGTTGACCACGATGAAGGGACCGTCGCACCGAGGGCTCTTGGTGTGTATGGCCTTTGCCGCCAATTCCTTTCCTGTCCCTGTCTCTCCGGTGATAAGAACCGTGGTTTCGGCCGGGGCTACGTCCTCAATGAGGTCGAAAATACGCTGCATGGATTTGGATTGTCCAAGCATGCTTTCAAAACGAGTCCGCTCCTGCTGTTCGTGCTTCAGAAGCACGTTTTCGCGGGCCTGTTCCTGGTTCCTGAGGATTTTCTCAATGATTATTCCCAGTTCGTTCGGATCAAACGGCTTCAAGAGATAGTCTTGGGCGCCGTTTTTCATGGCGTCTATGGCCGTCGAAATAGAGCCGTAGGCGGTTATCATGACCACGGCGATATCCGGGTCGTCTTCTCTGACGCGCTTCAGCACATCGAGCCCGCTTATCCCCTCCATTTTGATGTCCACGAGAAGAATATCGTAACGCTTTTCTTCGACCTTCTCGAGGGCCTCCTCACCGCTTTCGGCCGTATCCACCTGGTGGCCGTCCCTCTGGAGCCATCCGGCCAAAGATTCGCGCATGATCAGTTCATCATCTACAATCAGGATAGTCGCCTCACCCATGTGGCCCCCCGTGCTTGCTTGCCGGCTCGGAAGGAGGCCGGAGAGGGAGTTGGACTTCAAATGTGGTGCCTTCTCCGACGGTCGATTCCACCTGTATGGTACCTCCGTGTTCTTGGATAATGCCGTAGGCAACGGAAAGGCCCAGCCCGACACCTTTGCCCTTCTTTTTGGTCGTGAAGAAAGGCTCGAACAGCACGGATAGATTCTCCGCAGGAATTCCAACCCCTGTATCGCGGAAAATGATCGTGACGAGATTTGTTTCCGGGGAATAAGAGGTGGTTATCTCCAGGGTTCCGCCCCCCTTGCCTTCTATCGCCTCAGCGGCGTTTGAAACAAAATTCATGAAGGCCTGCTGAAGTTGGTCTTCGGATCCGTATATCTGCGGCAGATTTTCCAAGAGGTCCTTTTTACTCTGAACCCTGTTTATCCTGAAAAGGTTGGAGTTGAGCAGCAGGGTTTTTTCTATCAAACGGTTGAGATCGAATGGTTTCATTTCGATCTTGGACTGGCGGGAAAAAGCCAGCAGATTTGAAACAATGCGGCTGATCCGGCGCGTTTCAGTTTCCATAAGATTGAGATAGTCCCGGAACTGCTCCTTGCTTTGATCAGTGGAGCCTTCCTCCATGATGCGTTTGATCAGCACGATAAGATTGAGCACGCCGGCGATAGGGTTGTTGATCTCATGCACAACGGAGGCGGAAAGTTTCCCGAGAGAGGACATCTTGTCCTTATGAAGCAGCTGAGCGTGGGTTTTCTTGAGCTGCTCGGTTCTCTCCTCCACCATGTGCTCCAACCGACGCGTAATTTCCTCCTCTTCCCTCTTTCTTTCCGTAATATCCCGGCTGATTTCAATAAACTTCGAGATCTTGCCGTCCCGTTCCCAGATGGGAAATATCGTCACCTCAATGTAGCGGGCTTCCCCGTTATGATCTACCCGCTGCCTTATCTGCTGAATGGGCTCTTTGTTGGTTATGACCGTGGTTAGAGGACATATGACGTCCCCGTAGTTGCAGGGCTGTTCAGCCCGCTGAAACACCTCATGGCATTTATGACCGATAACCTCTTCCCGGCTGTACCCCATTGTCCTGAGGAAAGCCTCATTGACCTCGATGATCCTCCTGTCCGGCGTAATGACGAGAATGAAGTCTTGAATGCCGTTGACAATCGTCTCCATTTCGTCCTTCTTTTTTCGAAGCCGCTCCTCCTCCTGATGGAGGGCCTTCCAGAATAGCTCGAAGGTCTGGTAAGAGAGAACGCGCACGTGAGGAGGTTTCGTATCAAGGATGTCTTGAAAGACTTTCGGATCCGGAGTCAACGTCACGATCAGATCGATGGCATAGTCCGGGCCGTAAAAATTATGGTAGTCCGAGGTGGTCTTGAGACCAAGTTCTCCGGCAAACTTGAGCCCCGGACTTTCGGCGTTCTGATCGGCAAGAGCGACCAGCCGTGCGTTCACGTCTTCGGTGTCGTAATCGAACCTGAGCTTCTTCAATACCGCCTGGCTGAAGGTGCCTCCCCCGACAAGGCCGATGTTGATCATGGACGTATCTGTTTCGGTCATATTACCAAACCCAAAAAAGGTTTCCTTTCAACGCGCCGCTGTGAGGTCAACGGGATGATGTCTGTTCGATCGGGATCACGGGGGAAGCATGCCGGACTATAATGGAAAACGGGCGGAGTTCTTTGCAAAACGGCGCATTTCGCAAAGGTCTCGAGTGTATCAGTACGGGTGGAATCCTCGCCCGGAAATCCATTTGTCTGTCACACCTTGTTCCCGCAACATCTCTGCCTGTGCCGGCCCGGCAATCCGGCCTTCATGGGGCATTCGGTGCGATTCACATGGGCCTTGATGCCCCGGGTTCGAAACGGGTGATGGTTATGGAGGCAATAGGGGCCGTTTGGTCTACAAGCATTCTCCTGAGAATAGGCCTGTACTCAGGAGAGGGCGATACGTCTGTTACTATTGACAAAAATACCATCAGACATTAAGCTTTTCAAGCTCATTCTCTGCGGGTGCCGGTAGAGGCTCGCCCTGAGATCCTGGGAAAATCTGGTTGACACTCTCTTAGGATATGGGATATAGCTGGTCTCCATCCATAGAGGGCCCTTTCTCCCACTTTCTGCGTGGAACTCGAGTGTTGGTCGTGCGACCCGCCAGAGGCGGACCCCCGTCCCAATTCTTTGGTTTCCTTGATCTTGGAAGAAATTGCTCATTTCTGAATGGAAGCTCATAAGCGCCCGAAAGAATTTCCGAATGGGCACCAGCTAGGTCAATTTACCGGTTTTTCCTTCTCAAAAAAGGTACGTGTCTAGCGAATGGTCAAGCCCTTCTGTTTCCCGTTTGTTTTTCCAAAATTTAAGGCTTAGGAGTTGGACATGCCTGACAAAACGATTGGCTCCGTGATGGTCGTAGGCGGGGGGATAGCCGGGATGCAGGCCGCGTTGGATCTTGCGGATTCCGGTTACCTGGTTCATCTGGTGGAGAAGAGTTCGGCTA
>CAYVUX010000153.1:0-1435 GCA_964455075.1 uncultured Desulfobacteraceae bacterium
GAAGAGACGTGCCGCATTGTCAGGAGCGCGGTCCGGTCGTCTGGTGTACTTTTACCATCTTCTGTACGGAGGAAAGAAATGCCGAAAATGAAGACAAACCGTGGTGCAGCCAAGAGGTTCAAGGCCACGGGTTCAGGGAAAATCGCCAGGAACAAGGCTTTTTCCAGCCATATCCTGACAAAAAAGACCACAAAGCGGAAAAGAAAGCTTCGGAAATCCTCTCTGGTGGATTCCACAAACATGAAGCATGTGACGAGGCTTCTTCCGTATCGCTAACAGCGTGACGATCAAGGAACTGCGCGTCCCCGTCCTTCGGAGGGTGCAAGGAATTCCGTGGAATGATAGAGGATTTGCACCGTGCCGCCGTCGGCGTGTCCGGCGGGAGACAAGTCGGGGAATGGCGCACGCAAAGGATTGGCAAATATGGGCGAGGTGCTTCGATGTACCGCCCATGGAACAATCGTGAAAAAACCGAGAGGTGATCAATGCCAAGGGCTAGCAGAGGTTTTAAGGCAAGAAGACGAAGGAACAAGGTTCTCAAACAGGCCAAGGGCTACAGAGGAGGCTTGGGCAAACAGTTCAAGACCGCAAATGCCGCCGTGAACAGGGCGGGCATGTACGCCTATCGCGATCGGAGGGCCAGGAAGAGGGAGTTTCGCAGGCTCTGGATCGTGAGGATAGGGGCCGCAGCCAGGGAAAACGGCCTTTCCTACAGCCAGTTCATAGGTGGGCTCCAGAAACTGGGGGTGGATCTCAATCGGAAGCTTCTCGCGGATATGGCGATTCACGATCCGGCCGGCTTTTCCCGCCTGGCCGCTATGATCCAGCAATAGACCCCTCAGGCTGTAAGAACAGGATGAAAGAGCAGATCCTCGATCTTGAGAAGCAGGCGCTTGAAGACCTCCAAACGGTCCGCGACGCGGCTTCGCTTGAGCAGTTCAGGGTGACCTACCTGGGCAAAAAGGGCCGGCTTACCGCATTCATGAAGCACATGGGGGAATTGCCTGCGGATCAGCGGCCGGAATTCGGAAAGCTTGCCAACCGGATCAAAACCGAACTGAACGAGCGTTTTGAGGAAGTTCGAACCACCCTGACCTCGGGGGAGACCCGGGGGAAAGCCCTTCTGGATGTCACGCTTCCGGGGCGCCGGCCGGTTTTGGGGCGGCTTCACCCCATCACGCAGGTGATCGGAGAGGTCTGTTCGATCTTTGTGGGAATGGGCTTTGATGTGGTGAAGGGTCCGAACGTGGAGCTGGATTACTACAATTTCGAAGCCCTGAATATCCCGAAAGACCACCCAGCCAGAGACATGCAGGACACGTTCTATGTGTCCGAGAATGTGGTCCTCAGAACACACACCTCCCCCATCCAGGTGCGCGTGATGGAGGAGACGAAGCCGCCGGTGAGCGTGATTGCCCCCGGCAAGGTCTATCGT
>CAYVUX010000153.1:1445-7668 GCA_964455075.1 uncultured Desulfobacteraceae bacterium
GACGTGTCTCACACGCCGATGTTTCACCAGGTGGAAGGCCTCCTTGTGGATGAAGGCGTGAGTTTTGGGGATCTGAAGGGGACCCTCACGAACTTCGTGCATCAGATGTTCGGCCGCAAGACCCGTCTGCGATTCAGGCCCAGCTTTTTCCCTTTCACCGAGCCCAGTGCCGAGGTGGATATCCGGTGCGTCATCTGCGAGGGTGAAGGATGCCGGACCTGCTCTCACACGGGGTGGCTGGAGATTCTGGGCGCGGGCATGGTGGATCCGGCCGTATACAAATTTGTGGGCTACGATCCCGAAGTGTTCTCCGGCTTCGCCTTTGGAATGGGGATAGAACGGATTGCGATGCTTAAGTTCGGGATAGACGATATTCAACTGTTCTTCAGACACGACATCCGTTTTCTCAGGCAATTTTGACAGTCTCGTAAAAAGTCCCCTGAGCGTCATGTCGGCCAGGTCCCGTGATACGGGGGGCGGGCCGAGATCCATAAGTTCACGATATGATGCTGTTTTCCTGGATTCCGGATTTCTCTATGCTTCGTGTTGCTCGTCCGGAATGACGAAAAAAGGAAAATCCGGACTTTTTGCGAACGCATAATTTTAAAACACAAGACGCGAAAACGAGCCGTTCCAAAGGGCAAAGGGAGAAGATTTTTGCGCCTTTGGACGTTTGGATTGCGACCTTGGTGGCTGCATGAGATTGACGCTGAACTGGTTGAAGGATTATGTGGATATCCCCGTGGCTCCCCAGGAGCTCGCCGACCTCCTGACCATGTCCGGTCTGGAGGTGGAGAGCCTGGAGACGGTGGGGCAAGGTCTGGACGATATTCTGGCCGCCAGGATCCTATCCGTGGAGCCCCATCCAAAGGCCGATCGCCTCCGGCTTTGTCATGTGGATGCGGGGGGGGAGACGGTGCAGGTGGTCTGCGGAGCGCCCAATGCGGAGCCGGGAGTCATTGCGCCGCTCGCTCTGCCGGGCGCGAGGCTCCCCGATGGCTCGGAGATCCGGGAAACCCGGATCAGGGGCGTTACGTCCAGGGGGATGCTGTTGGCCGAAGACGAATTGGGCCTCACAGACGATCACACGGGAATTATGACGCTCTCCCGTGAGATCCGGCCCGGGAGTTCGTTGTCTGCGATATCCTCCCTGGAAGACTGGGTTTTTGAAGTGGCGATCACTCCCAACCGGCCTGACTGCGCATCGCTGATGGGAGTAGCCCGGGAGATTGCCGCTTTGTTGGGAAAGACGCTCGAAAGGCCGACCATGGATTTCCAGGAAGGGCCGGCAAGTTGCGGAGCCCTTTCCAGCGTCACCCTTGAAGATCCAAAAGGATGTCCACGCTATGTAGCCGGAATTATTCAGGACGTTGAACTCAAGCAGTCTCCCTTCTGGATGCGGTACCGGCTCCATCTTTGCGGGATACGGAGCATCAACAACATTGTGGATGTCACCAATTATGTTCTGCTCGAGATGGGTCAACCCCTTCATGCGTTCGATTATGAGAGGTTGAGAGAGAACCGGATCGTGGTGAAGCGGGCTCAAGAGGGTGAAGCCTTTACAACCCTGGACGGAGAGACAAGAACCCTGAACAGCGAGACCCTGATGATTTGCGACGGGGAGCGGCCGGTCGCCCTGGCAGGGATTATGGGGGGGTTGAACTCCGAGATTTTTGCCGGAACCCGGCAGGTGCTCCTGGAGAGCGCTTTCTTCGATCCTGTAACCATTCGAAGGACTTCCAAGTTGCTGGGCCTGTCAACCGAGGCGTCTTACCGCTTCGAGCGGGGGGTGGACATCGAAGGGGCGGACACCGCGCTCAAGCGGGCGCTTTCCCTCATGCAACGTCTGGGAGGCGGCCGGGTGGCCCGGGGCATCATAGACAATTATCCATCTCCCCACGTGGCACCCGCCATCCGCCTCAGGCCGGACAAAACCAATTTTCACCTGGGGACGCGCATAACAGGGAAGGAAATGGCGGAAATCCTCCGCTCCCTGGAAATGGAGGTACGTGAAACCTCGGAAGCGCGCGAACTCGAAGTGATCCCACCGTCTTTTCGCGTCGATATCAGCCGCGAAGTGGATCTCATGGAGGAGGTGGCCAGGCTCAGCGGGTATGAGAACATCCCGGTGACTTACCCAAGGATCCGGGCCTCCGAAGAAGGACGCTCACGTGAATTGATTCTTCGAGACCGTGTGCGGACCATCATGACCGGATTGGGATTTACCGAGATCATTTCGTACAGTTTTGTCTCGCCGGATTCGGCCGACACCCTGGGGGCGCCTGAAGACAGTCCCTTGAGGTCTATGGTCCGGATTATGAACCCGCTCAGCCGAGATCAGTCCGTGATGCGCACCTCCCTTGTGCCCGGCCTCCTGGGGGCGATTCGGACGAATGTCCTGCACGGAGAGAGGGATCTCAGGCTGTTTGAATGGGGCAGGACCTTTTTTGATCACGGTGAGGAGCAGCTTCCGCGCGAGAACATCGCTTTGGGCGCCGCCATGTGCGGTGCATATCAGCGCAAGGCCTGGTTCAATGACGGGAGAGCCGTGGATTTCTACGACATCAAGGGGTCGGTGGAAGCGCTTCTGAATGCACTGGGGTTGAACGATGTTTCCTTCCGGCAGGCGAGTGCACAGCCCGGCTACGATCCGGATGTATTGAGCGAAATTCGATGCCCGCACGGCGTTCAGGGGCATCTGGGGCTCGTGGCACCGCACGTGCGGGAAGCCTATGAACTGGAAAACGAGCCCGTTTATCTCTTCGAAATGCAGGCGCAGCCCCTCCTGGAGGAGGCGACAAAACCTTCCAGATACAGGCCTTATCCGAGGTTCCCGGCGGTTTACAGGGATCTCTCCCTCGTTGTAAAGCGGGACGTGGAAAGCGCGACAATCGCAGAAATCATCAAGTCCGAAGGTGGAGACCTTGTGGAATCGGCGCGCATTTTCGATCTTTATGAGGGGAAAAACGTCGGCCCCACGGAGAAGGCCCTGGCATTCAGGATCTCCTATCGATCCGACCGGGAGACATTGGACGGAGACATGGTAAACCGCCTGCACGAAGCGATTGTCCAGCGAATAGCGCACGAAACGGGAGGAAGGCTCAGAGAGGGGTGAGGCCATGATACGCATCCCTGATGACAAGCGCTACTTTCGAATCGGGGAAGCAAGCCGCATCGTCGGAGTGGAGCCCTATGTGCTGCGTTACTGGGAGAGCGAGTTCCCCGAGATTAGACCGAAGAGGGCCGATTCCAACCAGAGAACCTACCAGCGGGAGGATCTGGAGCTCCTTCTGCGGATCAAGGATCTTCTCTATGACGAAAAAATGACCATTAAAGGCGCACGGCAGCGCTTGAAGTCCGAAACCGTGCGGAACATGGAGCGGTCGTTTCTGAAAGACGTGAAAGAAGGGCTGGAGGAAGTGCTCCGGATCCTGCGATGAAACGGCCTGAGCCCTTCTGCCGGCGGCGTTGGAGGATCTTGTTCCGCGGACTCCTTCTGCGGGAGCCTCATGTCCCGTCTCCCCTCATAGATCATCCATGAAAGGCGCATTCATCTCCATTTTGTTGATTGCGGTCCTTGCCGCTCTCGCGTTCAAGGAGAGAGGGATGGACAGGCCCGCAGAGCCGTTGGTGGACGGCTGCCTCCACTGCCACGGGGAAGTGGAAGACCCCGATCCATCCCACCGTATCTCCGCCTTCGGGTGCGCCTCGTGTCACCTGGGGAACCCCTATTCCCTGAAAAGGGACCGGGCTCACCTGGGAATTGTCTCCAATCCAGGCGATCTGCGACACGCCGACAGGACCTGCGGCGCCGCGAAGTGCCACCCGGACATCGTTGCCCGGGTGAAAAAAAGCGTGATGAGCACAAACCGGGGGATTCTAAAGACAATTCAAGAGCACTGGCTGGAAGCGGGCAATGCGATCCCATTGACGGCAAGGGATCTCTACTCCGAAGACGCTCCGGAAAACTTCGCCGTTCAACATTTCCGAAAGATGTGCGGGGGATGCCACTTGTGGAAGGAGAGGGGGGACAAGTCCAGGGAAATCGGGAGGAGGGGCGGCGGTTGCAGCGACTGCCATGTTCTGGACCATCCTGCGGAACACGCGGCGTCCCCCTTGGATCCCCGAAAGCACCCGAAGATGACTACCCGCATTCCTTCCGAGAATTGCGTGAAGTGCCACAACCGGTCCGCCCGAATCGGGCTTTCTTATTTTGGAAAATACGAATCCGCCGGGTACGGTACGCCCTATGAGGGTGCGCATCTCAGCAGTCGGAGATTGTCGGGCTACCGGTTTTATCTGTCCCTTTCTGCGGATGTCCATTTCGAGAAGGCGGGGATGGAGTGCGTGGACTGTCATACCGCCACGGGTCTGATGGGAGACGGAAAGTCCTACGATCGCCTGGCGGACCAGGTTGACATCACATGCGCCGCGTGTCATTTGCCAAGGTTTTTGGAGGCGGGGGCCGAGGACGGCCTCGCCCCTCGGCTCACGTCGCTCAATCGAAAGGTTCCGGAGCTCAAAGGACAGCCAGTGGCGGCAACCGATCGAGGCACTCCGCTCTACAACCTCAGGGACGAGGATGGGCGCCTGGTATTTTACAGGAAGCGGGACGGGCGGCCCTTAGAGATAGACGTCTCCGGCATGGAAAAGCCCTTTCACTCCCTTTCGGGCCACCGGCGGCTGTCCTGCCAGGCGTGTCACAGCGCATGGATCCCCCAGTGCTACGGCTGCCACATTACTTACCGGAAGTCGCAGCGGCAAACCGACTGGATAACGGGGGAGGAAACGCCGGGAAGGTGGCATGAGAACCGGTCCCATATTCGATTTTCGAAGCCCGCCCTCGGGGTGGACGGGGAATCCCGGATTTACCCGATTTCCCCATGCCAGGTATTCCTGTCCGTGCTGGACGAAAGGGATGAGTGGCTGCCGGAATCATCCCTGACGGTGTTTAGCCTTTCGGCATTCGACCCTCACACCACATCGCTCCGTTCCAGGGACTGCCGGGAATGCCACGGGGACCCCAAAGTGCTGGGCCTTGGCGAAGGGAGTCTGCACCGGCGCCGCGGAGAATGGGTGTTCAGGCCGATCTACGACACACAGGCATCGGGCATGCCAGGCCCCCTGCCGCTCGACGGGTACGTGGACGTGAAGGGATTCCCCCCCGGCAATATGTCGCTTTATGGAGGCAGGCCTTTTGCCGGCAAGGAGATTGAGCGCATTCTTGCCGTAAATCCCTGCATTGCCTGCCACCGGGAATATGAAGACCCCATATACAGGGATTTCCCGGAGGCCATGAGAAGGGTTAAAGAGGAGACGGGACTGCCTTGTCAACAATGAAAACCACGCATCTTCTCTCGGAACCGATCCCGGTCGCATTGCGGTCGGTCTTGCTGTTTTTCTGTATGGCGGCCCTCTGGTCGGGATGCGGCAGCAGGGTTGGGGGCGAAGAGAAGAACTATGCGGAATGCGCGGACTGCCACCAAGGCATTGAATCCATCAGCCCAAACCATGGGATGCCATGCACGGACTGTCATCTTTCCGGCAGAATAAGAGAAGAATTGGAGAACCCCTCGGGCCCGGGCATCCTTTCAAGCCACCGGGAAATCATCCCCAATCCTTCGGATCCGGCGCACTGGCGATCCTTCTGCCTCCCCTGTCACCAGGATGAAATCCAGGCCCTGGAGAACTCTCTTCACGGCTCCATGGCCGGCGTTATCAATCAGACACGGTACCTTTGGGGGGCGCAGGAAAGGGCGGCTCCCGCGATCTACGGCCTCAGCGGGCCGTTCGAGCCGCTGCCCGAGGTGAATCCCGAGGTTTACCCGGACAGGCCGGACCTGCTTGTGGACGACTTCCTCAGAAGGCGTTGTCTTCGGTGTCATGTGCACACCCCCGGCGCCCGTGGGCCGGGGCTTTACCGGGCGTCCGGTTGCGCGGCGTGCCATGTGATCTACCGCAACGACGGGAGGTATCGCGGGGCCGATCCCACCTTGGATCGCTCGGAGGGGGGGCATCCCGCCCGGCATGCGTTCACCCGTTTCATCCCCAATGAGCAATGCCTTCACTGCCATAACGGCAACCGCGTGGGCGCGGACTACGAGGGGCTTTTTCAACACGACTTCAACCGGACGTATCGGTCGCCCCGGCCGAAAGGAGAGCCGCCGCCGCGGCTCTATGGATTGGATCATCACAGGCTTGCACGGGACGTCCATGCCGAAAG
>CAYVUX010000154.1:0-7668 GCA_964455075.1 uncultured Desulfobacteraceae bacterium
GAAAGGGCGCGAGCAGAGGCGCTGGAGGCGTTCGAGGGATGGGTCGCCTGACCGCTCTGCGGCGCGTTCCGGCCCGGCGTGACGGTCCCCGAAAGTCCTACGACAAATGCTGGTGCTCGACACCCCTTTATATGGAAGGCCCTTTCCCCAAGTGCTCTGTCCGGGCATCCCGAGAGACCAAGGGCCTCCCCGCCCTCAGCCTTTCACCTGCGCATACCTGTAGGCAAGCCCCAGGGCCTTCACGCAGGACTCGGCATCCGAATACACCGGGAAACCCAAGTCCTCCAGGCCGAACGCGAGGTCCCTTGCCGCATTGCTGTCCGGGCCGTAGGTCCATGTGACCAGCGGCTTCGGGAATCGGCCCTTCAGGGGTTCATAGGCACGAAGATAGATGTCTTTCGCATTTTCCCCGAGACCGGCCCATATGACATTGAGTACCGCGTCCACGTGCTCGTCGGCCATAACCGCTTCGAGAATCCGGGGGTAGAGGGCAAAAGTATCTTTTACCGCCGCCATCATCGGGCCGATGTCCACGGGCATCCGGCCTGCGCCGGGGAAAATCCCCTCGAGCATGGCAACCGTCTCCGCTGCAGGGCGAGCGATTTCGAGCCCATATCGGGCGCCCTCGTCAATGGCCATGACGCCGACGCCGCCTGTGACCGTGAGGATCCCCATTCGGTTTCCGCTGGGAAGCGGTTGGGAGGCAAAGATCTTCGGCATTTGAAACAATTCCTGGAATGTGTCCAGCCTGATGATCCCGCCCTGTCGGCAGACAGCGTCGAAAACGGTATCCTTGACCGCCATGGACCCGGTGTGGGAAGCGGAGGCTCTGGCCCCCTCCCCGGTTCTCCCCGACTTCAATACCAGCACGGGCTTCTTCCTGGTTACTCTTCTGCATACATCGAGAAACCGTTTCCCGTCAGGAATTCCCTCCATGTACATGCTGATGACCCGTGTGTCGTTGTCCTCTTCCAGGTATTCCAGCAGGTCGCATTCGTCCACGTCGGATTTGTTCCCAAAGTCGCAGATTTTGCTCACCCCGCAGCGAAGATCGCGGTAGGGGTAGGCCTGGGGGTTGATCATCCCCGTCTGGGAACAGATGGCCACAGGTCCTTTCGGGAGGAGGTGATAGCCCGCTTCGTAAGGGCAGGGGTTGAAGCCGTTGGCCGTGTTGACCACGCCTGCGGTGTTGGGCCCGATGATGCGGATTCCTTTCTTGCGGCCGAAATCCACCAGCTCTTTTTGAAGCCGTGCACCGGCGGCGTCCCTTTCCGCAAATCCGTCCGATACCAACACGGCCGCCCGGATACCGCGGGCCGCGCAATCCTCCATGACCGGCAGGACAGAGCCGGCGTTGATGATCAGGAATACCAGGTCCACGCTCTCAGGCAGTTCTTTAACGGATCCGTAGACTTTGAGGCCCAGAACTTCCTGGTAAGCCGGATTGACCGGGAAGATGCGGCCGCGGAAGCCGGCCTCCAAGAGGGTTTTGATGAGGACGTAGCCGCCGAAGAATCCTTCCCTGAAGGAGCCCACTACGGCGATGCTCTGCGGTTCGAAAAAACGGCTGAGGATCTCCTTCCCGTTTGCCTTCACATCGGATTTTCTTGCTTCCAATCGCTTTCCTCTCTCGTGTCGTTTTCACTCAGAATCTTCAACGTCTTCGGTCTTGTTCCGCTGCACGCCTTTTCCTTCCGCCCCAGAGGCCCGGCAATCGGGACAATGAAGGACTGCTTGCCGAATACCCGAAGAACTCTAGCACATGGAGCTCCGCCACACCATAGGAAACTCGGGGGGTCCTTCTCTGGCGAGAAGAGGGGACGTTGTTGGCATATTGACATTCTCGTACTGGATCTTGCTCCTCCAGAAGCAGCGCTGAATACCGGCAGATTCCCCACGTAGCAATGCGAATTTTTATGCAGGTTCAAGGAGGTCAAGGCATTCCGTGGATACGCAATCTTCGAATTCGCACAAGTGTTCCGATGTATCCAAATGAACCGGGTGGAGCATCTCCGGATGGAAAGGGACTCTGTCTAAAAGATGCGGTTTATGAGAATTAAGAAAAATGCCCCGAGTGACCAGTACTGTCCTGGGAACGGAAATTCGGAGTGTTTTATCAAAATGTCAATATGCCAACAACGTCCCCACAACGCGTCCCCACAACGCTAAAGATTTTTGCGGAAAAAATCGCAGTTTTTTGTATAATGCGGACTGCGCGCCGGGCGGAATGGCTCGAGTCTCATCATGCCGGACATTTTGGACACCAAGGGAGGCGGATGACCATGAAGACGGATTACAAGACGATCGGGGTGGATGTGAACCAGGAAGTGGCTGTCCTGACCTTGAACAATCCTCCGGTGAACCAGCTTTCCGGGGATTTCAGCCGGGAACTGGTCGAAGCCGTCACGGAGGGGTTTGAGGATGAGAAAATCAAGGCCCTTGTCCTCACGGGCACGGGAAAAAACTTTGTTGCAGGCGCGGACATCACCCAGCTCCAGGGAGTCAAGGACAAGGACGCCGTTTTCGACATGGCACTCAAAATGGCCCGCTTCCTGAACAGCATGGAGACAGGGCCCAAGCCGGTGATCGCGGCCGTCAATGGCAACTGCCTGGGTGGCGGGCTTGAGCTGGCCATGTCCTGTCACTACAGAGTCGCCGCCAAGGGGGTGAATCTGGGTCAGCCGGAGGTTCAGATAGGCCTTATCCCCGGCGCGGGCGGCACCCAGAGGCTGCCGCGTCTTATCGGCCTTCCCAACGCCCTGGAGATGATCACCGACGGAAAGCCCATAAAGGCTGAAAAGGCCTTCTCCCGGGGTCTGGTGGATGAGGTGGTGGAACCGGAAAGGCTCCTGGAGCCGGCGCTTAAAGCGGCACAGAGCTTCATTTCGGGGCAGCTGAAGCTCAACACCCGGATGACCCGAAACGTGCTGAACCGACTACCCAGCGCCGCGGAAAAAAAGGCCATTCTGAACTACGCCAAAATGATGGCGGCAAAAAAAGCAAAAGGCTACATTGCTCCCTTCAAGGCCATCGAGGCGATGGAGAAAGGCCTCAGCTACGACATCGAAGCGGATATCGAACGGGAGGAGGCCCTTTTCAGCGAGTGCGCCGTATCCGACGTTGCCGAGAATCTGATCGGCATATTCCTGAACACCCGGTCCGCGGGAAGACTCCCGCGCATTGAAGGCGTGGAGCCGGCCCGGATCAGGAAGGTCGCGGTGCTGGGAGGCGGCGTCATGGGTTCCGGAATCGTCCATCTCCTGCTCACCGGGGGCTTTGAGGCCGTGCTCTGGGATGTTGACGATGCGGCGCTTGAAAAAGCCGTAGCCGCCGTAAATAAGACATTCGCCTATTTCATTGAGAAGAAGATGATGACTCGGCCCGACCTGAACCGCATGATGCAAGACCTGCTCACAACCACCACGGCTCTTGAAGATGCGAAGGATGCGGATCTGGTCATAGAGGCCGTCCTGGAGGACATGAACGTCAAGCAGGACATATTCAAGGAGCTGGAGGGCCTCTGCAGACCCGAGGCGGTTTTCGCCACCAATACGTCCGCCCTTCCCATCACGGAAATGGCCTCCACACTGGCCGATCCGGGCCGGATGATCGGCCTTCACTTCTTCAACCCCGCCCATCGCATGCAGTTGCTCGAAATCATCTGTGCGGAAAAGACGTCGGACCGGACCCTGGCAACCGGCGTGTCCTTTGCCCGAAAGATCAAAAAGATCCCCATTGTGGTGAATGACGGACCCGGATTCTATGTCTCGAGACAGCTCGGCGGCCTCTTTGGGGCCGCGGTGTTTCTGACCGCCGACGGGGTGGACGCTTCCGCCATTGAAGAGGCCATGCTCGATTTCGGCATGCCTATGGGACCCGCAACCTTGTCCGATCTTACCGGCATCGACATCAATTACCACGTGGCCAAGACCTTCGAACGGAGGCTGGGAGAGCGATACAAGGTGCACCCTCTGACCGAGGTCATTTACAAGACCGGGTGTTACGGCCGCAAGACGGGCTCCGGATACCTGGATTACAGCGTGGATCCCCCGGTTCCCAACAAGAAGGTGGTGGAGGCCATCGAAGGGTATCTCAAGGAAAAGGGTGTTCAGCCCAAAGAGATGCCCCGGCAGGAGATCAACGATACGATGCTCGCGCTGGGCATCAACGAGGCCGCGCTCATGATGGAGGAGGGAATCTGCGACAGGCCGCAGGACATGGACCTGGCCATGATTTACGGGACCGGTTTCCCCCCCTACAGGGGGGGGATATTGCGCTACGCGGACTCGTGGGGAATCAAGAACGTGTATGAGAAATTGCTTGAAATGGAACGGAGATACGGGCCGCGTTTCAAGCCGGCGAAGCTGATCAAAGAAATGGCCGAATCCGGGAAAACCTTCTATCCGTCTTAAACCGTTGGGTTCGATGGTCCCGTGCAGGCGCCGGTGCGCAGCACCGCAGAATGGCAGGACGGCGGCGTTTCGGACTTTGGAATTTCCCATTCCGGGAGTACCACCGGACAGAACTTCAAGGAGGCTTGATCATGAGAGAAGTGGTGATTGCAGGGTATCTGAGAACGGCCCAGTCGAGATCCCGGCCCAACGACCCGGCCCGAGACTGGTTCTGCAAAATCCGGGGCGACGAGCTCCTGGCCAAGATCCTTCCAGAGCTTATCAAGCGCACGGGCATCGACGCAGAGGAGATTGATGATTTTCTCGTGGGATGCGCCACCGCGGTGGGTGAGCAGTGGGCATACGGCGGGCGACTCCCCCTGTTTCAGGCCAATCTGCCTGAAACCATCCCGGCGAAATTCGTGGATCAACAGTGCGGTTCCGCCATGGCGGGGGTCCACATCGGGTTCATGGAGATTGCACAGGACTTCGCCGACATTGTCCTCGTGGGCGGCTACGAGCACATGACCCGAATCCCCATGGGCGGATACACGGTGGACCGGGGGCTCGTGGCACCCAACGCAACCCTTTTTCTCGATCCCGCGTACCTTCATTGGGATTTGATGACGGCCATGAATATGGGGCTGACCGCGGAAAAGCTCCTTTCTCAGACGGATATCACCAAGGAAGAAATGGACCGGTGGGGAGTCCGGTCCCATCAGTTGGCTGCAAAAGCCCAGGCCGAGGGGTTCTTCGATGGCGAGATCCTGCCCGTTGAAGCCGAGCAGGACGACGGGTCGGTGATGACCGTGGACAAGGATCAGGCGGTCCGGGGAGACGCCACCCTGGAGGGGATGGCGACGCTGAAGCCAGCCTTCAAGAAGGCGGGGTCCATCACGGCGGGGAATTCTTCGCCCTTGAACGCGGGCGCCACATCCATGCTGCTCATGAGCAAGGAAACGGCGAAGAAGAAGGGAATCAAGCCGCTGGCCACGATTCGCTCCATCGGGTTTGCCGGAGTGGATCCTACCATCATGGGCGCCGGGCCCGTGCCTGCAAGCCGGAAGGCCCTGGAAAAGGCGGGGCTCCAGGCCTCGGACATGGATTTCTGGGAAATCAATGAAGCGTTCTGCGTCGTGGCGCTTAATTGCATCAAAGAGCTGGGCATCGACCCGGACAAGGTCAACGTGATGGGCGGCGGCACGGCCATAGGCCATGCCCTGGGCGCCACCGGGGTACGGCTGACCGGAACCCTGGCGCGCATTCTCGAGATGAAAGGCGGCCGGTACGGCTGTGCCAATGCCTGTGTGGGAGGCGGGCAGGGGGTGGCCACCGTGATCGAAAGAGAGGATTATTCCTGGTAGAAAGACGCGCGGGACGGAGGCCAGGCTGCCGTTTGGCGAGAGAAGCGGACCGTTTTTCAACTCAGGCAGGAAAACCGATAAATTGCGCGGGCCCCGCCGGGGCCGAGGAGGTGCAGGAAGCATGGGGACCAATTATTTCCGCAGAGATGACAGGGATACCAAATTCGTCCTTTTCGAGTATCTGGAAATGGAGAGGCTTTTGACATATGAGGCCTTCCGGGACTTTTCGCTCGAAGACTTCGGTATGATCGTTGACGAGGCCCTCAAGGTGTGCCGTGACGCGTTGGGCCCCACCATGCAGGACGGCGACGTGGAAGGGTGTACATACGAGGAAGGCGTGGTCAGGGTGCCCGAATCTTTTCACGAGTGCTGGAAGGTGATGGCGGAAAACGGATGGGTTGGTCCTTCACAGAATCCCGAATTCGGCGGGCAGGGGCTCCCTGCAGCGGTGGGCGGCCTCGTCGGGGAGCTTTTCACCGGAGCAAACATGGCCTTCCATGCCTACCCGGGACTGGCCGTGGCTAACGGACACGTGATTGAGAATTTCGGGACGGATGAGGACAAGGCCCTTTTCGTGGAAAATCTCTACACAGGCCGGTGGGGCGGCACCATGTGCCTGACGGAGCCCGACGCGGGCTCCGATGTAGGCTGGCTCCGTACCAGGGCCGTCCCCGATCCCGATGCCGTATCGTCCCGCATATATCGAATCGAGGGGACCAAGCAGTTTATCACGTGCGGCGAACACGATTTGACGCCGAACATTATTCATCTGGTTCTGGCCCGCATCGAGGGAGCGGTGCCCGGGACAAAAGGCATCAGCCTGTTCATCGTGCCCAAAATATGGGTGAACCCCGATGGCTCCCTGGGCGAACCGAACGACGTCTACTGCCTGGGCATTGAAGAGAAAATGGGCATTCACGGCTCATCCACCTGCTCGATGGGCTTCGGGGAAAACGGCAAATGCCGGGGAATCCTGCTGGGGGAACCCCACTCGGGAATGGCCAAGATGTTCCAGATGATGAACGAAGCGCGCATGGGATGCGGCGTGCAGGCGCTTTCCTTGGCGGCAAGCGCATACGATACCGCCAGGGAATATGCGAAGGAACGAGTCCAGGGTCCCCCGTTTACCAATCGGCGCGGCGAAAGGGTGCCTATCATTCAGCACGAAGACGTGCGCCGGATGCTGATGAATCTCAAGTCCGGCACCGAGGCCATGCGGGCCATGCTCGGCAAGGTTTTCTACTGGATAGACGTCTCGCGGCACGATCCGGATGAAGCCGAACGGGAGAAGGCAGGCCGGCGGGTGGAGCTTTTTACCCCCTTGGTCAAGGCCTATTTCAGCGAATTCGGCTATGATCTCGCATCCGACGCCATTCATGTTCTGGGAGGCGTCGGGTACTGCAGGGAATTCCCCGCCGAGCAGTATGCGCGGGATATCCGGATTGTCTCCATCTGGGAAGGGACGAATTACATCCAGTCTCTAGACCTTGTGGGCAGGAAGCTCGGTATGGAAGGCGGAAAGGTCTTCCAGGAGTGGATCCAGGGAGTGATCGCATTTACCGGGGAGCACAAAGAGGACGAAGACTTCGCCCCGGCCTTCAAAGTGCTCTTTAAAGCGGCACAGGCCGTGGGCGACTATGCCATGCGATACATGCAGTACATGAAGGACGGAAGGCCCTCTTTGATTCCGCTCAGTTCCACCCGGTTTCTGGCCTGCTTTGCCGAAACCGTGATGGCCCACTTCCTGCTCGAGCAGGCCCTCATTGCGCGGGAAAAACTGGCCGAGGTGGATCGGGATTCATCAAAGGGCGTCTTTTACCGGGGAAAAATGGAGAGCGCCCGGTTCTTCTGCAGCAACATATTGACCAATGTTTTTGCGCGGTATACGTCCTTGCAGCAGGAAGACACTTCCG
>CAYVUX010000155.1:0-2221 GCA_964455075.1 uncultured Desulfobacteraceae bacterium
GGTCCGGCATGACGACTGTTACAGTTTACGGAGCTACCAGCCAAAACTTGTTCGGTTTTTGCAAAGGTCTCACCATGGGGTGCCCCGTTCTTCCGGGCGCGTACGCCTGCGCCATCCGGGCGAACACGTGATTTCTTCGAATCCCAAACCCGTCGATTTATGAATTCGATGAAGGATGTATTCAGACTTCGGTTAAAGGGAGCCTTCGCCCCGTTTTTCCCCGGCTGAACGATCCGGGTCGGCCGGCTAACCGGAAGGGATGGCCAGCATCCGGTCTACGGCCTTTTTGGCCCTTATCCGGATTTGTTCCGGCACCTTCACCTCCGGCTCCAGGGCCTCCAGGGCCTCCAGGACGTTCTCCAGGGTGGTCTTCTTCATGTTCGGGCAGACCATCCGGCGGTCGGCCGGAATAAAGGTCTTCTCCGGGGCGGCCTTGGACAACGGGTGCAGAATCCCCGTCTCGGTTCCGATGATGAACCGGTCCCGGTCGGAACCGGCGGCAAATGCGATCATCCCCGATGTGCTTTTCACCTCGTCAGCCAGTTCCAGCACCTCTGGTCTGCATTCCGGGTGGGCCACAAAGAGGGCGTCCGGGTGTGCCGCCTTCACCCGCTCGACCTGTTCCGCCGTAAGAAGCTCGTGTACGGGGCAGTACCCCTCCCAGTAATGAATCCGCCGGTTGGTGCGCTTTTGGGTGTATAGGGCCAGATTCCTGTCCGGGGTCATAAGAATGGGGACGGTAGGCCCCACCGATTCGGCCACCCGGACGGCATTGGCCGACGTGCAGCAAATATCGCTCTCGGCCTTGACTTCCGCGGTGGTGTTCACATAGCTGATGACTACGGCTTCGGGCAGTTCCTCCCTTTTCCTTTTCAGCTGAGATGCGGTGATCATATCCGCCATGGGACAACCCGCGCTAAAAACCGGCAGGATGACTTTCTTGTCCGGACAGACGATGGATGCAGTCTCCGCCATGAAGTGCACCCCGCAGAACACGATCACATCCGCGTCCGTTTGCGACGCCCTCATGGAGAGCTCCAGGGAATCACCAACCAAATCCCCGATATCCTGGATCTCCGGGCGCTGATAATTGTGAACGAGCAGTACGGCGTTTTTTTCCTTTAACCGCCTTCTGATTTTCTGCTGCATGTCATACATGAAGAAACGCTTCCCTTCTTTTTGCCCCAGGATCTTCGAACCCTGAAAGGAGCACCTTTAGCCGGAAAAAGGGCGGGCGACCGCGAGGAAACTTTTCGCGGGCAAGCCCGCTCCTACAGGCGGTTCCCCGCCTTCATCGGGATCGAAATCGGCCCCAGAACTTCCGCAACCGGTGAAGGCCGTCGCCTTGTCTTTTCGTTTGTTGAACGTTCGCCCCGTTTCCTTTATGGTGATCTGCATACGGGAAACCGGCAGCGGCCGGGAATTCCCCTATAATGAATTTTCGCTTGAAAAGTCAAGCGGTTTGAAGAGAGGGACCGCACACTATGTCTTACTCCCTGGGCCGAGAGGAAATCAAGGCGAGGGTGAGTCGTTTCCAAACCCTCCTCGAAAGCGAGGGGCTGGACGGCGCCATTTTGGTGCAACGGGTGGATTTGTACTACTTCTCCGGCACAGACCAGGACGCGCACCTGTGGATCCCGGCACGGGGGGAACCCTTGCTCATGGTGAGGAAAAGCCTCCCCAGGGCCAAGGAGGACTGCCTGCTCGAACATGTTGTGCCGCTTGCCGGTTTGTCCGCGCTCCCCGAACGCATTGCGGCACACACATCAAAAGCGCTTCTCCGGGTCGGCCTCGAAATGGATATCCTCCCGGCAAAATTTTACGAGGCCTACGGAAACCTTTTTCCGGCCACCGAGTGGTTCGACATCTCCTCCATGGTGCGCAGTCTCCGAATGGTCAAATCCCCATACGAGATAGACTGCATCCGGCGTGCGGCCCGCATGGCGGACAGGGCGTACGAAAAGGTCCCGCACTTTCTCGAGAAATCCAATACGGAAACCGACCTGGCCCTTCAGCTGGAAGCCCATTACCGGACCCTGGGTCATCCCGGCTTCGTTCGGACCCGCACCTTTAACATGGAGTGCCTTTACGGGCAGGTAATGAGCGGCCCTGACGCCGCGGCCCCCAGCAACTCTCCCGGTCCCACCGGTGGGCAAGGATTCGGCCCCTTCTGTTCCCAGGGGGCGGGAGAGGGGCGAATTCGCCGTGGTGAGCCCGTACT
>CAYVUX010000155.1:2231-7651 GCA_964455075.1 uncultured Desulfobacteraceae bacterium
TCGCGGACCAGGCCCGCATTTTCGTTTTGGGACCGCTGCCTGTAAAATTCCACCGCGCCCACAGAACCATGCTGGACATCCAGGACGCTGTGGCGAGACAGGGCCGGCCCGGGGCAAAAGCGGCCGACCTCTACGATCTTGCCCTGGAGATGGCCGAGAGGGCGGGACTCGCAACAGGCTTCATGGGGTTTCCCGAGCCGGTTCCTTTCATCGCGCACGGGGTGGGCCTCGAAATCGACGAGTGGCCCGTAATCGGGAAGGGCAACCCCACGGTCCTGGAAAAGGGCATGGTGCTCGCCCTGGAGCCGAAATTCGTCTTTCCCTCCGAGGGCGTGGTGGGCATCGAGAATACCTTTGTGGTCGCCGAAAACGGAATGGAAAAGCTCAATCGCTTCCCCGACGAGATCTATATCGTGTGACACAGCCTCCTAGCGATCCGGAGAAAGCCGCTTCCGGAACCCAGCACAGAGGACGAGGCACAGCCCCATGACCACAAGGCAGACCAGGAAGGCCTTCTCGTAGGCATGGGCCGGATAGGCCTCTCCAATACGGCCCACCCGATCGAGAACGGCCCCCGTCACCACCTGGAGGACCGCCACACCCAGGAAAGGCGCAGGATTGAGAAATCCGGTCACCCGCCCCAACACGTTTTCCTCGGTCGTATCGCGGACCAGCCCCCAGAGCGCCGTGGCGAAGCCCCCGGCGGTCGCTCCCATCAGGAGGAGCAGCGGGATCATCCCCTCCTCTCCCAGGACCCCGGGACAGAATGCCAGCACCGCCCAGAGCACGGTCTGTATGGCAAGGACCTGGAGGAGCACCTGTACCTTGTTTCGAAAGAACCTGTCCGTCAAGCGGCCGTAAAGCGGGGCGCCCACGATAAACCCGAGCGGGATGAGAAGATTCAGCCCGCTGGCCTCGAGCCGTTCGATTTCAAAAGCCGCCATCAAAAACGGCGTAGCCCACAGCCCTTGAAACGTGAGCACCGAGCCGAAGAATCCGAAAAAGATGACGCCCAGCACCCAAAATTCGACCGAGGCCAGGACCCTCAGGGCCGACCCCTGCCCTTCTTCCGATTCCTGCGACCGGCTTTCCGTGAAATCCTCCTTTGGCTGCCTGAGACCCGGATGCTCCCGGACAAAAAGCAGGGTGGATGCCGCCAGTCCCACAGTGACGCCTCCGATACACAGAAAACTCGCCCGCCACCCCCAGGTGGAGGCCAACCACGCGAGTGGCGTGGTGGCGACGACCGCTCCCAGGTTCCCGGCCGCCAGAAAAAATCCTGTGACGGTGGCAAAGTCCTTCCTCTGGAACCACTGGCTGAAGGCCTTCATGCCGGGCACATAAACTCCCCCTACCCCGAAACCGATAAGGGCACGCCCCACGGCGGCCCACTCGATACTCGGAGCCAGACCAAACACCACACAGCCCAGGCCTGCAATCAGATTCCAGGCTCCCACCACGCGCCGGGGTCCCAGTCGGTCCGAGAGATAACCCACCAGCGGCTGTTCCAGGGCGTAGAGATAAAAATACATGGAGGACATGGCCCCCAGGGCCATCGCGTCCGTCTGGAAAGCGGCCAAGAGATCGGGAACAATGACGGACGTGGAAACCCGGTGAAAATACACCAGGAAATAGACCGACGAGAGCACACCGAACACGGCCCACCGGTGCCCGTTGTCCCTGGGAAATTCGTTCGGGAGGCTCATACAATCCCCCAACAGGTGTTTCTTTCACTCGTTTTCACACAGCTCCACTTCCTCAGCGCTTGCCGCAAAGCCCCCTGCTCTCGCCCCATCAGTTCCCTTTCACAGCGGAAAAGGCCCATACGCGCCCCATCTTAATGGATCACGGTGCTCAGGGAAAGGAGAACTTTTCCCTTGACAGGCAATTAGACATGTCGTCTAATTCCTAAACATAGAGTATTAAGCTCACCGCAGGAATACATGGATGGGAATTGAGGAACGAAAAGAGCGGGAGAGAACCGAACGGAGGGCCTCGGTCTTTCAGGCTGCGCTCGAGGTATATGCGGAAGAGGGCTACCATGGAACCACTATGGAGAAGATCGCGGAAAGGGCCGAACTCAGCCGCGCCACCCTGTACCTCTACTTCAAGACCAAGGACAATATTTTCGTGCAGGGCATTGTTTCCCGATCGGATTCCTTCGGCGACCAACTGCGGCGAATTTACGACCGCCGGGAGGAAGTGGGACCGCACCTGGTGGAGGAGCTCTGGGGAGCTTTCAAACGATTCTACATCGGCGACCCGGTTGCCTTTAACATGACGCTTTACTTCCACCAGGGCGAGATGATCCGCAGTTTGCCCGAAAGTCTCCGGCTTATGCTCGACCGCAGCGGATCGCGTAATTACGCGCTTCTCTGCAGGATCATGGACTACGGGGTCCGGGAGGGACTCCTGGTTTCATGCAACCCCAGGACCCTGGCGGAAGTTGTGTGGACCTCCTTTTTGGGAATCATTCACCTGGAAAACAGCAAGCGGGCCATGTCCCGGAGAACGCATCTCGAACCCACGTGGGACCTCGCTTTCCGGGTGCTCTCGACAGGGATGGTGAGCCGCCCGGTGGGATAATCGAAATCGGTATCGGGATCGCTATCGAAATCGAAAAGAAATACGCCGCTTGGACACGAAAAGCCGGATATTTAGCGCCTTTCGATAGAGACTGTACGCCCGGGGTTTAAGGGAAGCCAGCGGGAACCGGCAGAAATGGTTACGACCACCCTGTAGGTTCGGGCTTGCCTGCGAACCATCGTTCCAACAAATCCGAAAGTACCGAAATCGATTTCGATCCCGATAGCGATTTCGATTTCATTGAAAGGAGCGTGTAAACCCATGAAACATCAGATTCGTCTCACCGTGAACGGAGACGTGTTCGACCTTGCCGTGGACCCCTGGCGCACACTGAACGAGGTCCTCCGGGAAGACCTGAACCTGACCGGGACCAAGCTGGGATGCGGCTCCGGTGACTGCGGCGCCTGCACCGTTCTCCTGGACGGAAGATCCGTGAGTTCGTGCCTTACCCTGGCCGTGGCCGCGGACGGCAAAGAGGTGCTCACGGTAGAAGGGCTGTCAACCTCCGAAGAGAATCTCCATCCGGTTCAGGAGGCCTTCGTCGAAAAGGGGGCCATCCAATGCGGGTTCTGCACGCCGGGCATGGAGATTTCCGCCGTTTACCTTCTCAGCCGAAACCCCGACCCGAAAGAGCACGAAATCCGGGAAGGACTCTCTGGAAATCTGTGTCGATGTACGGGGTACAACAAGATTGTGGAAGCCATCGCCGCCGCCGCGGACCGCAAGCGAAAATCCTCGGGCCGTGAAAGCAAAAAGAGCTCCACGGACAGGTAGAGGGAACGTCATGAGCATTTCGAGATACGATTACCACGCCCCCCGAACCGTTGAAGAGGCCTGTGCCCTGCTCGACCGATTGGGGGAAGGAACCGTTGTCATGGCCGGGGGAACGGATCTACTCATTAAGATCCGCCACGGTCTTCTGAACCCCGGGGCCGTCGTAGACCTCAAGCGGATTAAAGGCCTGGACGCGATTTCATTCGACAGGAGGAAAGGTCTCAGGATAGGCGCCACAGCCCTCCTTGCTGACGTGGCATCCCATCGCGATATTCAAAGGAGATACCCCGCCGTGGCCTATGCTGCGGGAGAGACGGCAAACGTACAGATACGCAACATGGGCACCGTGGCCGGAAACCTTTGCAACGCCGCCCCGTCGGCCGACAACGCGCCCACCCTCACGGCCATGGAGGCGACTGTAACCCTCGTGAGCACGCACGGTGAGCGGCACCTCAAGCTGGAGGAGTTTTTCCAAGGGCCCGGCCAAACGGCGGCAAAGGCCTGCGAGATCCTGACATCCATCTTTGTGCCTTTGCCGCCCTCCCGCTCCGGGGCGTCCTACCAGCACATCTCCGCCAGGGGCAAGGTGGATATCGCCGCTGTGGGGGTGGGAGCGATGCTGACCCCCAGGGATGCCCGATGCGAGAACGCCCGAATCGTATTGGGCGCGGTCGCACCCGTCCCCATGAGGGCGCGGAAGTGCGAGAACCTTCTACAGGGAGCGGCCATTACACCGGAGCTTGCCCAAAAGGCCGGCCTCGAGGCTTCCCGCGAGGCGAAACCCATCAGCGACGTAAGGGCCAGCGCCCGCTACCGCAAAGAAATGGTCGCCGTGCTCGCCAAGAGGGCGATCCTGGAGGCCTGGAGCCGGGCGGTCGGATGATCGCATGCCCGCCAGGGTCGAGAGCCTTATTTCCCGCTCTCAAGACCCACCCGACAAGAAGTGAAGGAAGGAAAAGACATGGAAAAACTCGCAATGATTGGTAAAGACGTGCCAAGGACGGACGCGCGATTGAAGGCGCAAGGAGCCGCCGTGTACACGGATGATATCAAGCTCCCCGGCATGCTCTACGGCTCCCTCCTGCGAAGCCCCCTGGCCCATGCCCGCATCGCTCATATCGACGTGACCAGGGCAAAGGCCCTGCCCGGCGTCAAATGCGTGATTACCGGCGAAGACACCCCAAAAATCAAGTACGGCAACTGGCGCCTTTTCCCCGACACCCAGGACGAGTATCCGCTGGCTGTGGACAAAGTCCGGTTTGTTGGGGATGAAGTGGCCGCCGTGGCCGCCATTGACAAGGAAACGGCCCTGGAGGCCCTGGAGTTGATCCGTGTGGAATACGAAGAACTGCCGTCCGTCTTCGACATTGCCTCCGCCACGAAGCAAGGGGCCCCGGTGCTTCACGAAACCTCCCCCAACAACATCAGTGTATCGAGGAAAATCCAGTACGGCGACATACGCAAGGGATTTCGCGAATCCGACTATGTCCGGGAGGATACCTTCTCGGTGCATCCGGTGAGCCACGCATACCTGGAGCCCTGCTCCACGGTGGCCCAATGCGAGCTCGACGGCCGCATCACCCTGTGGAGCTCGACCCAAACGCCCTATATCGTCCAGTGCCTGCTGGCCAGCACCCTGGGCATGCGCGAGAACGACATCCGCGTGATCAAACCCTACGTGGGCGGAGGATTCGGGGGGAAAATGGAAATGCGCCCGTGGGAATTTTGCGCGGCGTTCATGGCCAAGAAGACCGGGCGGCCCGTGAAATTCACCCTAACGCGGGAAGAGGAGTTGGCCGCGGGAAGAAGACGCCATCCCATGAAAATCCGCTCCAAGGTCGGATTCAAGAAAGACGGGACCCTGGTGGCCAAGGACCTTCGCATCTTTCTGGATGGCGGGGCACACAACGCCATGGGACCCACCGCCACCTTCCTTTGCGGGAACTTCGGGGCCATGCTGTATCGATACCCCAACTATCGCTTCCTCGGAGAGCATGTTTACACGAACAAGCCTCCGGCCAGCGCCATGCGCGGCTTCGGCGCCCCCCAGTCCCTCTTTG
>CAYVUX010000156.1:0-7636 GCA_964455075.1 uncultured Desulfobacteraceae bacterium
AAGATGAATCTCCAGGATTAATAACGTCTTGACAATTCGCGAAAAAGACGATAAAAACTAACATCAGCCAACCCAAAATTCGACCGGGAGGTATTGCCATGCCGGATGAGGAAGTCGGGATTGTTGTAAAATTCTTTGCAAAACCGAGTGTGGCCGCGCTGGAAATCAAGAGCGGATCCATCAAGGTCGGAGATGTATTGAAATACCAGGGTGCGACAACCGACTTTGCCGAAGAGGTGACCAGTATGCAGATGGACAATCAGCCTGTCACCGAAGCGAAGGAAGGGGATATGGTGGGCATCAAGGTGAAAGAGCGGGTCCGCGAAAACGACAAGGTTTACAAAGTCGTTGAGTAGTTCCGGATTTCCTTGAGGGCCTTCGGGATCATCTTTCGGATAAAGGCCTCCCTGTCCAGTGTGTTCATCCGCTCAAAAGCCTCGATCTCCGGGTGGCTTTTGCTCAAGGCCGGCACTTTGGCCTGAAAACCCGGGGCCAACCTGTGAAAATCAATAATGAGTTCAACCAGCGGGAAGCCTTCCCCCGGGTAGCTTTCAATCCATCCCAGCCTTTTCATGCAATCGAACCGGATTCGATCCAGAAGGAAGAGGTATTGATCGATGACGGCCAGCTTGTCCTTGGGGTTCAATTCATTGAACTCCAAGCCGGACCCCAAATTCCTGAGATTCATAATCAGGTCGTATAGGTAAAAGGCGCCCCTGTCGTGGCCTTGTGCCAGGTAGGAGAGGGTGGAAATAGAGAGCATGGAGACCCGGGTATCCATGCCGAACGGCTCCTTAAAACGGCTGGTCCAGTTCCGGAACCCTTTCTTCGCGGCAAGGAAAAGCCGGGCTTCCTCCAGGGGAATCACTTCCGACATGCAGTACACTCCCTATCCGGTTTCCGTTCCACGAGACCTTTGAAAACCCCCCTCTCTCTGAGCACGCTGACGCGTCCTCAGGCCCCACTCTTCGGGCGGATCCCGAGCTTCATTGGGATCGAAATCGCTATCGGGATACTTCAGAACCTCCGTAGCCTGTGGAAGCCTCTTCCTTGTCTTTTCGATTTCGATAGCGATCCCGATTTCTTTGCACGCCGCCGGGTGCTCAGGCCCCACCCTTCGGGCGGGTCCCCGGTTTCGATTTGAATCGTCCCAAAGGGTCCCCAGAACCCGCCCTTCGGACATGCCTCCGGTATGCGCAATCCCCCGGATGCGTCAGGGCGGGCCGGCGTATTCCTGCGGTTAATCTCCTCGTCCGCCTTGACCTTGAGAAAAAACGGTGATTTTTTCAAAGGTCTCATTCCTTCACAACTTCCGCGCACCCGCATCGCGTACGTGCCGGTGCGCGAGGCATCTCGTTTCCCGCGCGCTCACCACGTGCGGGCTTTCTGGAGGCTTGCACCGCACTTCCCGCAAACCTCGGTTCTCGGCTGTTTCAACCCGCAACGGGGACACATGGTGAACGCCTGGAAGGGAACAATGCGTGACGGAGAATTCCGCCACGCCGAAGACTGAGCGGCGCTCTGCTCCTCAATGCTCACCCTGCCGCCCGCCTCTTGAACCGCTCCCGCATACTGCCGGGCCTTTTCCCATGTCATCCCTTCCTTCATGATCAGAGGGGCTTCCCGGATCATTCGTGAAACCGCCTCCAAGGGGGCATTCATCTTAAGCATGCGCTGTTCAAAGGCCTCTTCGTCTCCCGAAAGCCCATGAAACAGAACACGGTACCTTCTCGTCACGACTTGCCACCCCTTCTTGTGCTTGCACCCGGAATGTCCGGAAGAGAAAGCAGGTCCCGAATCAGGAACAGCGTGCAGCCGTTGGGTACACCCGGGCTCCTATCACCACGGAACCCGAACCCCTGAGGAAGTTCAGCTCACGCTCCCGGGATAGAGACCGGAGGAATCTTGTTGAAGATGTGTGCCGTTGTACCCGTACAGACGCGCCCCACCTGAATCCTCGCGGCTTCCCTAACGGCTCTTTTTGCGGCGACCCCCTCTTCCGGATAAAATTCACCGATTGATGAACAATCAAATCGCATCGTTGACCGCAATTCCCACGGGAGTAACAAATCCCAACAGGATCAGAATGTCAAGGGGTTCATCTGCGGAAAACGCACTGGCAGGCCCATCTCGAGGACCCCTCCTCCACGGCCGACCTGCCCGGACGAAGACAGGGGGTTGAGAACCATGCAATCTGTCGGAAGGGGAGGCGCCTTTGAGGAATCACGTTAAGCAGGATTGAACAAACCCGTAAAAAAGGGGCGCGGGTTCTTCCATTCTCGACTTGAGCTCCGGGTGGGATTGCGTGGCCACGAAGAAGTCGAGCTCGGGGATCTCCACGAATTCCACCAACCTCCCGTCCCGTGAGGCTCCGGAAGCGACCAGCCCTTTCTCCTTCAATACGGCATGGTATTCGGGATTCACCTCATACCGGTGACGGTGTCTCTCCGAGACCTCTTCCGCCCCTCCGTAGAGCCGCCGAACGAGGCTCCCTTGCTCGAGAACGGCCGGATAAGCCCCAAGCCTCATGGTTCCGCCCTTATCCTGGATTTCCCGCTGCTCGGGCAGAATGTCGATGACCGGATGGGGGGTGTCGGGGTTGATCTCCGTGGAATTTGCTCCTTCAAGGTTGCAGACATTTCTCGCAAACTCAATCACGGCCAGCTGAAGGCCCAAACACAACCCAAGAAACGGGATGTTCCGCTCCCTCGCCCGTCGAATAATCTCGATCTTCCCTTCTGTTCCGCGGGCGCCGAACCCCCCGGGAACGACAACTCCTTGGATCTTGTCCAGGAAGGAAGTATCCGCCAAATCCGTGGTCTCCACCCACTCCAGACGAATTCTGCAGGCCAGATGGGCCGAACAGTGGTTAAACGCCTCGATGATGGAGGCGTAGGAATCCTCCAGCTTGGTGTACTTCCCGCACATGGCCACGGTGATCTCCCGATTCGGAGATCTTATGTTCTTTACCAGCTCTTTCCACTTTCTCAAATCCGGCGGGCTGTATATGTTGAGCTTCTTGTGGATAATCTCCGGCAGGCCTTCCTGTTCAAAAATCACCGGAATCTCATAGATGTCTTCCACGTCCAGACCGGTGATCACCGCCTCCGGATGCACATCGCAGAAATTGGAGATCTTGGTCTTGACCTCTTTTGTAAGGAACCGGGAGCACCTGCCGATGATAATGTCCGGAAATATCCCGCGCTGTTTAAGAAGATTCACGCTTTGCTGCGTGGGTTTTGACTTCTGCTCGTTCACGCCGTAAGGAATGGGCACATAGGTCAAATGGACATAGAGGATGTTTTCCTTGCCCACATCCTCACGCATCTGCCTCATGGACTCGAGGAAGAGTTCATTCTCGATGTCGCCCACAGTGCCCCCGATCTCCACAATGATCAGGTCGGGGCGCTCCTCTTCCGCGATTCCGAATATGTGTTCTTTGATGGTATCCGTAACATGAGGGATGTATTGGACCGTCTTGCCCAGGTAATCGCCCCTCCGTTCCTTTTTCCTGACCATATCGAACACCTTGCCCATGGTCAGGTTCCATGTGGATTTGCAGGTGACTCCGAGGAATCGCTCGTAGTGACCGAAATCCATATCCACTTCACCCCCGTCATCGAGCACGAAGACTTCCCCATGCTCAAAGGGATTCATGGTGCCGGGATCCACATTCAGATAGCCGTCGCACTTGACCGGGACGATCTTAAGCTTTGAAGACAGGAGGTGGCCTATCGAGGCGGCTGCAATCCCTTTTCCCAGACCGGAAAGGACTCCCCCTGTGACGATGATGTATTTGGTCGGCATGTCGCTCGCGGGCAAATAAGTGGCCTGATAAGTCCAAAAAATCCGACCAAAACTTAGCCGCAATCCCGGGATTAGTCAACCCATAATTCCGAACGAACCGGCGGCAATGGAAGACTTTGCGGAAAGGCTTGACCCTGATCCAAAAACCGCTAAGATAGCTTGGCCCGCAAGAAAGAGATTTTTCCCTTTTGCCCCCGTGAACCCGGAAACCCGAACCGGTCGTTTTCCGCTCACCATGGATGCCATGAACCCCGGAATGATTGTCATCGTCGGAAGACCCAACGTGGGGAAATCCACCTTGTTCAACCGGTTGACCAAGTCGCGCAGCGCCCTGGTGGACGACCGTCCCGGGATCACGCGGGACCGGTTACAGGCCGGCCTGGTCTATGAAGGAACGCCCTTTACCCTCGTGGATACCGGAGGCTTTGACGATTTCAGCGAGGACCCCCTCCTCCGGAAAGTGCATGATCAGGTGGCAACGGCCGTCGAAGAGGCCGGGGCGGTGATTTTCCTGGTCGACGGACGCCAGGGCCTGATGCCCGGGGACGAAAGAATGGCGGATCTCCTTCGACGATCCGGAAAACCGGTCTTCCTGGCGGTTAACAAAATTGACGGGCCCGAACACGATCATCGGGCCCTGGAGTTCTACGAATTGGGGGTGGAGAGGGTGTATCCCATCTCCGCGTCGCATGGATACGGTGTGCAAGAGCTCCTGGATGAGGCGCTCCGGCATGTGCAAGGGGCCCAGCCCCATGAAGAGCCCGACAGAATCCGAGTCGCGATCCTGGGAAAGCCCAACGCCGGAAAGTCTTCCCTCATCAATCGAATCCTTCGCTCCGAAAGGCTCCTGGTCGACGATCTGCCGGGCACCACCCGGGACGCGGTGGACACGCCGTTTCAATACCGGGGGAAAGAATACCTTCTCATCGACACAGCCGGGATTCGGAGAAAGGCAAAAGTCAGGGAAAAAATCGAAAAGTTCTCCGTAATCAAGGCACTCGGCAGCCTGGATCGCTGCCACGTGTGTCTGGTCCTTCTGGACGCCTCCCAGGGAGTGACGGAACAGGACGCGCGCATTTGCGGTTACGCCTTTGAACGGAACAGGGGCATGGTCCTGGGGCTGAACAAGTGGGATCTCGTAAAGGGAGATCCCGGAAGGCAGGAGGAACTGCGCCGTTCCATCGAGAGACAGCTCCGATTTCTGTCGTTTGCTCCCCGGGTGAATCTTTCCGCATTGACCGGGGAACGCGTTATGCGGATCTTTGACAAGATCGATCTGGTTTTCGAACAGTACTCCTCCAGGGTCCCCACACCGACTGTGAATAGGGCCATCCGGGCCATCATGGAAAAGCATCCTCCTTCCCGGACATCGAGGGGAAAACTGCGGTTTTCCTATGCAACCCAGTCCCGTATCAGGCCGCCGACGTTTGTGATTTTCGTAAACCGGTCCGACCTGGTTCATTTTTCCTACAAGCGGTTCCTGGTGAATCAGTTGCGGGAATACTTCGGACTCGAGCACACCCCCGTCCGGCTCATTATCCGGGACAAGAAAAGAACGTAGGGAATGTTCATTCAAAAGTGAAAGGCGGGCGCCATCGAAACTCCCATTCAGACATGGTTCGGGCAGCTGTCGGATAAAGCGGCAGTTGAATATCTTGTTCGCAGCCTGCTGGGGTGTGCATGTCCTCAAGAGGTATTCGATCACTTCCAGCTGGAGTTCCTTTCCTTCCCCCCGGACTCCCGGTCCATGATCCAACTGATCATGGGAGAGCGGCTTCTCGTGTGGATTCTCGATGCCTCGATCGCATGCGTCACGGAGGAGATGGCCCTTGATCTTCTGGGGAAGGGAAAGAAAGAAAGGGACCGGCGCAGGCTCAATCGTTTTCGCCTGGTTCTGGTGGGAGGGCCGCCCCGTCTTGCTTTCGAAAACCTGGATGCCCTGGATCCATTGATCGGACCGCGAATCCATCTGCACGTCCTCCCCGCTCTGGATGCTGTTCAACCGGCGTTTCCCCGGCATTCGGAGATAGAGGTCCGGTAGGGCCCCCTTGCATTATCGCCGGTCTTCCGGTAAGATTTTTGCGTCGTTGCGTAACACCGGCCCTGAAGAAGCGGGCCTTTCCTTCCATGAACATCGGAGCGCAATACGGCATGCGGTCTCCGGGTCGAAAAAATCCGTGAAGGTCATTCCGCCGCCGGCCCGGCAACGAACCGGGGAAGGAGGTTTCATGAAGATTTCCATCAGCGTGGGCCACGTAAGCCTTGATGCGGAATTGAACGAGAGCCCAACCGCCAGGAAAGTGGCTGCCGCTCTGCCTTTGAAAACCGAGTTCAGTACATGGGGTGAAGAGATTTATTTTCCGGTGCCTATACAAGCGGAGCTCGACGATACCTCCCGGGAAACGGTGGAACTGGGGGATCTGGGATACTGGCCCACTGGCAGTGCCTTCTGCATATTTTTCGGCCAAACCCCTATGAGTACTCCGGACAGGATCGTCCCCGCCGGCCCCGTTAACATCATCGGGCATGTTCACGGAGACGTGTCGCGTTTGAAAGAAGTCATGCAGGAGAAAGAAATCTCGGTTGAACCGTTGGGCTCGTGATCGGCATGGACCCCGTCCATGATGAAGAGGCCTTTGTACTGCTCCGGCACCGTGATCCGTTCGGTCGCCCGCGCGCTCTTGATTTTTTGAGGCCGGGAGCCCGCTCCTCTGAATGCGCATAATCCCCTGATCCTGAGCAGAATCCGCAGGACTCCCGAGCTTTTCCATATCCGGAAATGAGATGGGTTTCGGACACGAGTCGGACACGAGAAAGTCCCCAGGCCGGGGACTCTGGAATTCGCTCTTGCATTTCGCGAGCTTTTTCCATCATAATTACAATATTGGCGCATTGCCCTATGCCCGGAGAGCCGGCCTCCCCGGGAGGCACAGGGAGAAACGAGACCACTACCCCGCAAGAAGGTCCCGAGCGTGAAAGAGTATGGGGCTTGTTTTCGACAACGACACGGCTAGGACGTATGAGGCTTGGTGCCGCACTCCCCAGGGGAGGGCCATAGACCATGCCCTGGAACGCCTCATTCCCCCGCTGCTCGACCCCAAGCGCGGCGAACGGGTCTTGGACATCGGATGCGGGACAGGAAATCACTTGATCATCCTGCAAAAGCTGGGCCTGAACATATCCGGAGTTGACGCTTCCCGCCACATGATCGACCGGGCCCGGGAACGGCTCGGGCCCCGCTGCGCCCTCCAACGCGCCCATGCAGAGGATCTTCCTTTTGAGGACAATGAGTTCGACCTGGCCGTGTTGATCAACACCCTGGAATTCTTGGACCATCCCGCAGAGGCCCTCCGGGAAGCCGGGAGGGTGGCCCGCAGGAGTGTATTTGTCGGCGCCATCAACGGCCTTTCCTGGAGCGGGCTCTCAAAGAGAGTGCAAGGCTACCTGGGGGATCCGGTCTTTTCTCATGCCCGGTTTTTCAGCCTCTGGCAGCTCATGTCCCTTTTGAAAGGCTCTTTCGGAAACGTGCCCGTCTCATGGGGTTCAACCCCGCTAATACCAGGTCCGGCGGAGTATTCGGGTCTGTTCGCGAAAATGTTTAGGCGGGAGAGACGGTCCCTGTTCGGATCGTTTCTCGGCGTTTCCGCAACCATGTTCTACCGCATGAGAACCCAGAATCTCCTCCTGCGAACCCCCTTGAAGGAGGCGAAACCTTCCGCCCTTGTGGGAGCAAGAACGCTCCCCAATTGCAACCGCCGCCAAGGAGCCCGGAGAAATGAAAGAAGCCTCCTTGTATGAAAAGCTGGAGGACGAGGCGGCTCGCTCCTCC
>CAYVUX010000157.1:0-7609 GCA_964455075.1 uncultured Desulfobacteraceae bacterium
CGACCCAAATCTGAGCGTCAATTCTGTGAATTTATTTTTGAGTGAGCCCTTAGTCGAACATGGCGATGAACATCCCCGCCGCCGCCGCTGATCCGATGACGCCGGCCAGGTTGGGACCTATGGCGTGCATCAGAAGGTGGTTGGACTTGTCGTATTTCAGCCCTTGGACTTGGGAGACCCGGGCGGCCATGGGAACCGCCGATACCCCGGCCGAGCCGATCAGCGGATTCAGTTTTTCCTTGAGAAACATGTTCATGATCTTCACGGTCAGGATGCCGCCGATTGTGCAGACCGCAAAGTCCACCAGGCCGAGGCCGAAAATGAAGAGCGGCTGCCAGCTCAAGAAGTTGTCCGCGTGCATGGTCGCGCCGACGGATAGCCCCAGGAATATGGTTACCGTGTTCATCAGCGGGCCTTGGGCGGTTTCGGTGAGCCGGTCCACAACGCCGCTTTCTTTCATGAGATTTCCCAGCATGAACATGCCCATAAGGGGGATGACGGAGGGGACGAGAAGGGCGACAATCCCTGCAGTGACCAAGGGAAAGAGAATCTTCTCCTGCCTCGATACCGGCCGAAGTTGACGCATCCGGATCTTTCTCTCCTCGGGAGAAGTGATAAATTTCATGATTGCCGGCTGGATGAGGGGAACCATCGCCATGTAGGAATAGGCCGCCAGGGCATTGGGACCGAGCAGCTGAGGGGCAAGGTGCTGGGTCAGGTATACCGTGGTCGGTCCGTCCGCCCCCCCTATGATTCCCACCGAAGCGGCCTCTTTAAGTGTGAAACCGGCGAGGACAGTGCCTGTGAAGGTGATAAAGACCCCGAGCTGCGCTCCTGCGCCGATGATCAGGACCTTGGGGTTTGCGATCAAGGGTCCGAAGTCGGTCATGGCGCCCAGGCCCAAAAAGATGACCGGAGGAATGATTTCCCATTCGAGACCGTAGTGGTAAAAGATACGCAGGAGCTCGCCGTGTCCATCGGTGTATCCCATCAGGGGCACCAGGGGAAAGTTCACGATGAAGATGCCGAAGCCGATGGGCAGGAGAAGGAGGGGCTCGAATTTCTTGGCAATGCCGAGATAGATAAACAGGGAGCCGACTCCCCACATGATAATAATGTCCCATTGGAAGTTGAAGATCCCCGTGGTGTAGAGGATCCCGCGCAACATATCCAGAATTTCATTTGCGGTCATGGTCGAGCCCTTTCCAAATGATGCAGAGAATACGGCGTGTCGCCACAGGTGGCGGATTGGTGTCGGGGCTCCTGTTGTCGCTTCGCCTGCTCTATCTGCATTCCGTCCGGAAACGAAATCCGGGAGGCGGTGCAATGAGCGGCTCAAAAACAGGAGTGGGAGCCATCTGTGAATGGAAACCGGCTAAAATGCCCATCCAGATTATATTTCAGGCACTTGTGCGTTTCCGATTCAGGAACGACTCCGCCTCAGGCGGAGCCGTTCCTGGACGGAAGCCAGCTATAATATAGCTACATCATTTTGTCAAGCTGGAAACGGTTCAGAAGTGAAAAATTTGTCGTGGTTTGTGGACTCTCCAGGGGCCGGGAGTCCCGGAAAGTTTTGCATCAAAAAAGGTTTGACAGGGTCAGATCGGTTAAAATACTTTCTTAATTGTATCGAACGCGTCGTATGCCTGTTCTTCTTCTGTTCCGGGAACAGCGTTTCTTTTCAGAGGACGACGTCCGCATCGAGTCCCTTGAAATGTATCATTTTTGTCCGGGATCAGGGAGGGCGTCCCGCCTCGGCAAGAGCAGCGGGAATATGAACGGTGCGTATTTCGATGATGGAACCCCGCCCGCAGGGTGGGGCCTGAGCCCCCGCAGGGGTAATCCAAATCGAAATCGCTATCGAAATCGAAAATGTATGGCACTTGGACACCAAAAACTGGGCGTTTAGCGCCTTTCGACAGGCCACGTGGCCTGGATTTACGCAAAGCCAGGGGTCTAAACGGAGTGCATCGACCGGCGGCGGATCGTAGGCGCTACTTTGAGGTCGGTTTCCATCCCGATGAAACCGGGGACCCGCCCGAAGGGTGGGGACTGAGCACCCTTTAGGCTGCGAAGAAAAGACGAGATTTTTAAGGGTTTCACACAGGAGGGGTCGATGGCTAGTCTAGAAAACCGGGAATTGCTGGAAAAAGCCTACAAAGAGTGGTCGAGCCGGGTGGAAGAAAAATTGGCCAAGAGACCGGAGAGGAAAGAGGAATTCCTCACCATTTCCGAGATTCCTGTAAGGCGGCTGTACACCCCGCTCGACACGGCGGATATGGACTACCTATCTGAGATCGGCTTGCCCGGGGAATACCCGTTTACGCGGGGGGTACAGCCTACCATGTATCGGGGCCGGTACTGGACCATGAGACAGTACGCCGGATTTGCGTCCGCAAAGGAGTCCAACAAGCGATACCGCTTCCTGCTGGAACAGGGCCAGACAGGGCTTTCCGTGGCCTTTGACCTCCCCACCCAGATCGGCTATGACTCGGACAATGAAATGGCCATCGGCGAGGTGGGCAAGGTCGGCGTGGCCATCGACTCCCTGCGGGATATGGAGACCCTGTTGCACAAGATCCCTCTGGATCAGGTGAGCACGTCCATGACCATCAACTCGCCGGCGGCGGTCCTGTTGGCCATGTACATCGCCGTGGCCGAAAAACAGGGGCTCTCCCCGGAGAAGCTCAGGGGAACCATCCAGAACGACGTGCTCAAAGAGTACTCCTCGAGGGGGACGTACATCTTTCCGCCCAAACCCTCCATGCGGATTATCACGGACATCTTTTCCTACTGCGCGGAAAAGATCCCTATGTGGAATACCATCAGCATCAGCGGGTACCATATCCGCGAGGCGGGCGCTACCGCGGTGCAGGAAGTGGCTTTCACGCTGGCAAACGGAATCGCCTATGTCGAAGCCGCCATTGAAGCGGGGCTTGACGTGGACACCTTCGGGCCGAGACTCAGCTTTTTCTTCAATGCGCATCTCGACTTTTTGGAGGAAGTGGCCAAGTACCGGGCTGCTCGAAGATTGTGGGCCGAAATCATGAAAGAGCGATTCCAGGCCAAGAACCCCCGGTCCATGATGATTCGTTTTCACACCCAGACCGCCGGCTGTACGCTCACCGCCAAGCAGACCAAGAACAACATCGTCCGGGTCGCATTTCAGGCCCTCTCCGCCGTCTTGGGGGGCACGCAGTCGCTTCATACCAACTCCATGGACGAGGCCCTGTGCCTGCCTTCCGAGGAGGCGGTGCAGGTGGCGCTCAGGACCCAGCAACTCATTGCGTACGAGACGGGCGTTGCCGATACGGTGGATCCGCTGGCGGGGTCCTACTATCTGGAAAAGTTGACCAGGGAGATCTATCAGCGGGCCAGGGACTATATTGACAAGATTGGTGCCATGGGGGGAAGTGTGGCGGCCGTCGAGAACGGCTATGTCCAAAGGGAGATCCAGGAAAGTGCCTACAAGTATCAGAAGGACATCGAGGAGGAGAAGCGGGTTGTGGTGGGACTTAATCGCTTCCAAAGCGAGGAGCCCAAACCCACGAACCTCCTGAGGGTGGATCCGGCGGTTCGGGAGGAACAGGTCGAGAGCCTGAAGAAATTGAAGTCTGAGCGGGATGGAAGCAATGTCGACTCGGCCCTCTCCGAACTGAAGGCCGCGGCGCAGGGGAGTGAAAACCTGATGCCTCCCATACTCGATGCGGTCAGGGCCTACGCCACGCTGGGAGAGATCTGCGACGTCCTGAGAGAGGTGTTCGGTGAGCACCAGCAGATCAACACGTTGGGTTAGACCGGTGTACAATCGAAATCGCTATCGAAATCGCTATCGAAATCGAAAAGATCAAGAGAAATTTTCTGCTGGATACGGAAGTTCCGAACTCGATTTTGATCCCGGCAGCGATGAGACCTTTGAAAAATGTTTCCGCCTCAGGCGGATCAACCGCAGGAATATTCTGAATATTTTGAGGTTTGAAAGTTGAGGATGACGCAGAGATTCAGCAAAAGGGGGCGATCTGCAAAGGTCTCGCGATTTGGGTCCCGGAGGCATTGGATTCCGAGCCGCCTTTAGGGGCGCGGGCAAAAATGAGGTGTTCAAAAGCCTTATCCTTCCGAATCCCCTGTAGGAGCGGGCTTGCCCGCGAACCGGAGTCATCAGGCTTTGGGAGTCTGCGACGGCCTCTTGCGCCCAGCACAGGAGATCGGCAGACCGGGAGTTCTGTCGTAGGACGGGGGCTGAGCCTCCTTTACGATAATCGAAATCGAAAGAATACGCTGGAGGTTTTCACCGGATAGGAAAGTTCCCTGGTCAATTTCGATCCCGATGAATCCGTGGATCCGCCCGAAGCGCGGGAGGGTGAGTTTCCTTTAGGTGACGAGGAAAAAGGGCGTTTTGCAAAGATCCATACGTGTTGACAAGCGAAGGTTCCGGCAAGGATTTGCGGACGTTTGAGGCGAAAAAGAGAGGAGAGACGGGAGATATGAACAAGGCGAGAAGGATACGGGTGCTGGCGGCGAAGCCGGGCCTTGACGGCCATGACAGGGGAATCAAGGTGGTGGCCAGCGCGCTCATGGATGCGGGGATGGAGGTAGTATATACAGGCCTCCGGCAGACCCCGGCTCAAATCGTCGAGACGGCCCTTCAGGAGGATGTGGATGTGATCGCCATGAGTATCCTGTCAGGCGCCCATGACTATCTTTTCCCCAGGGTAATGGAGTTGCTGGAAGAGCGGGGCGTGAGAGATGTTCTCGTGCTGGGAGGAGGGATTGTCCCTGATGAAGACATCCCGGCCTTGAAGAAGGCCGGGATATCACAGGTGTTCGGGCCGGGAACCACGACCCGGGAGATCATTGAGTACATTCGAGAACACGTTCAGGGGAACGCGGATTGAGCCACCCGCGGGGATAGTCCAAATCGATATCGCTATCGAAATCGAAAAGATAAGAGGAAGCTTCCACCGGATACGGAAGATCCGATGCCGATTTCGATCCCGATGAAATAGGCGATCCGCCTGAAGGGTGGGCCCTTAGTACCCCTGACCTTCTATTCGTTTTTCCACTCGGGTTTTCGTTTCTCCATAAAGGCCTTCAGGCCCTCGTGGGCATCATGGGTATTCATGAGTTCGTTCAGGTAGATGTCCTCGATGATTTTGAGTGACGGCTCCAGGTCGTCCCTCAGACCCGCCATGAAAGCCTTCTTGGTTTTTCTCAACACCGCTGCGCTGAGACCCAGGTAAGGCTTTACGAACTCGGCCGTCTGGGCGTCCAGATCGTCTCGCTTGACCACCTTGTTTACCAGGCCCAGGCGGAGGGCGTCCTCGGCCGATATGATTTTCCCCGACACGATCAAGTCCATGGCCGCTTTCCGGCCCATGATTCTGGGCATGATCTGGGCGGCAATCGGTGGAAAGACTCCCACCTGGATCTCCGGTTGACCGAACTTGGCGTCGTCGGCGGCGATGACAAGATCGCAGAAAACGGCAAGCTCACACCCGCCTCCCAGGCACGAGCCGTAGACCGATGCCAACGTGGGCACTTCAAGCTTGTCCATGAGGCGGAACATGCCGTGAAACGCCTCGATCATCCGCGGCGCCAGGTCCCCCATGTGCTCTCCCACATCGACACCCGCTGAGAAGCATTTTCCCTTTGCATCGATGAGCACCGCCTTGAGATCCTTTTCGCCCTGCCATGCCTTCAGGACCGCGTTTATCTCTTCCATCATGGCGATGTTCAGGATGTTGACGGGGGGGCGGTTCAACGTGATTGTTCCGAGTCCGTCCTGGACTTGCGTCTCAATGTATTCATGGCTCATAATGTCTGATCTCCTCCTTTCGTGGTTGCAATCGCCCGAACGCGGCCCCTTGCCGAATGGGTTCGAGTCCTCACAGCCTTCCGCGTTTGGACCGGATAGTGGCTGCCTCCGGGGTCGTACAAGAGGCGGACGGGGATCCCTTCTGTGCGGTCTCCGCCCGCCTCGTCTTTCGTTCTCCGAGCTGAAACGGTTTGTAGGCTTATTTCTGGGGCTTGGCGATCACCTCTTCCGCCAGTTCTTCGTCGAATTCCTTTCCCTGTGCCAGGAGCTGGCGGTACTTGATAAAGTCGATTTCCCGTTTTCCGGTAATTTTCTGTGTATTGAACGCATTGAAACCGATGTAGGCTTCGCAGTTCATGTTCGCGCCCAGCCAGTAGATCTGCGTGCTCTTGGCCGAATCCCAGAAGAACCGCTTCTTGGCCCGGATGCTCTCGATGGTGTTCATGAGGCACAGGAAGGTGGTGTTGGTCAGGGTCCAGATCATCTTGTCGACGAGTCCGTCCAGCAGCGAGAAATCGGTGGTGAGGCCTTTGATGGCTTCCTTGGCGGCTTTAAACTCCTCCCCCTGCTTGAATTCGCCGTAAACGATGCCTCCGTTTTCGTCCGCGTACCTGTCCGTGATCACGCGGGGGTCTCTTACCCATTCGCCCTTGTCGTTTTTCTTGATGGGGACGGCCTTGCTGATCAGCCCCATGCGCTCCATCTTGGCCGCACTCCACATCTCATTGGCTATGGCCTGCCACATGGCCTGTTCCATGGTCAGGTTCCACGGGAGAAAGTCTGTGGATCCGCCCGTGGGCGTGGAGCCGTGGCGGGTTCCCGCCTGGCCGAACGCGGCCGTGTCCGCCGCGACCGTCAAGTCGGCCGCCTGTCCGATTTCCTGCCCTCCGGCGATCCTCATGCCGTTGCACCGGCAGATGACGGGCTTGCGCGCCTTCAGGATGGCGTCAATGGTCCCGGTGAAAAGGTCCATGTACTGGGTGTACTCGAGGGGCCTCTTGGAGTAGTATTCGGCGTACTCCTTGGTGTTCCCTCCCGTGCAGAAGGCTTTGTCCCCGGCCGCCGTGAAAACGATGGCCATGACGTCCCGCTCCATGCCCGCTTTCTGCATCCCGGCGATGACCCCCTTGAGCATTTCGGTGGTGTAGGAGTTGTACTGGGCCGGGTTGTTGAGGGTGATCCAGGCCGAAAAAAGCCCTTCCACCTGTTCGCCGGTCGCCGGGTTGATGAGGGGCTTTTTTTCGTAAACCGTGCACGGAGGCTCCGTGCCGAAAAACTCTTCTCCAAACAGGTGATGAACCTTCAACTCATTGTCTCTGGGTAGCCAATCCAATGCCATTTTTCTCCCTCCTTTGAATATAATAGGTGTGTCCATCCGGGAATGCGGTGCTGCGGCAATTTCCGGATGGAAATCAAGGCCGCGTGTTGCGCACAGCGTCATCCCAAGGGGATTTGTCAAAAATGCTCCGGACAGGGGTGATCTGTTCAGAGGGCTCTGATACCAGCCCTCCTGTGCGCCGTCTGCTGTGCCCCCCGGATGAGGATTGAGTTGTCCCGCCCGGGTTTGCCGCGCCGCAGCAAGCGGCCTTCCTCTTCGCTAGAAAGGACGCTCCGGTAGCCGGCTAGGCAAACATTAGAAATCGGGTTCCAAGACGATTCGTTTTTCAGGCGGCCGGCTGTGGGCCTCTTCGAACGTTTCCGCGATGGTGCTCATGGGACGGGTCTGGACAAAGGGTTCCAGCTGAATCTTCCCATTGAGAACCATTTCCACTACGGCTGGGTAGTACTCGGGAA
>CAYVUX010000158.1:0-1185 GCA_964455075.1 uncultured Desulfobacteraceae bacterium
AATTACCAGGACATTCATCCCTTCAGGACATAGGCCCTTATTTATGGATGGAAACGATCGAGCTTTGTGCTTTCTGTCGTACCGGGAGGCGAGAAAGAAAATTCCTCCCTTGGCGGTTTGGAATTTCCGTGGGGAAGAATTTAATAGGAAAGGATCTTGATATGTCAATTTGAATTTGGTATATTTTGATTTAATTAGGCGATTGTGTCAGAATATTCTTAACCAGACCTCATTTGTAGGCTACCCCGGGAAAAAGAATCAGCGCAACCGGGTATTCCGCTATCCGGAGAAAGGGCGACCGCATGCTTTCGGGGCGATGAACCCGGAGAAACATCAGCCGGGCCCCTCGCCGCCGTTTTTTTCCGGTCCCGCGATGACAAGAGCTCTTTACGGAACGCTATGGCATTTTCCAGCTTTTTCGGGAAAAGGGCGAACAGGAACGCTCCAAGGGAGAGAATGACAGGGCCCGTGGTCTCTTTGGTCCTTTTGTGGGTCTTTCTCTTTTCTTGGCCCGCGGGGACCGCTGGGGAACCCCGGGCCGGATCCGGCTCGGACGGCGGGATCCTGAAAGCATCCGCAAGAGGGGGGCTGGATTCCATCTACAAAATGGTTGAATGCTTGCTGGACAGGACCTTCCCCGACCAGAAGCCGGTCTCCGCCGCCGCAAGCCTTCTGGCCGTGAACCCCGATCATCCCTTCACCGATGAGGCGGAATCCGCCTGGAAGCGCGCACGAATCCGTCAGCTCCATTCCGATCCGGGCGTGAAGCTCACGGGGTACTACAACTACAACAGCGATCCGGCAAGGGACGTGGATGAAAGCGGAACCTACACATGGCGGGGAAGGGCAGGCATCGAATGGGATCTCCTCGGAGAGGGCTTGCTGGAAAATCGAATCAAGGCGAAGATTCTCAGGGAGGAGCTGAACATTGATGATCTGCTGAGCAGATCCTCCAAAAGGCAGGAGTATTATCCGATCTCACGCAAACGGATTGTTCGCCTTTTCGACAACGAGAAGATCAAGACCTTGAAGGAAGAGGTGGAGTTCCTGAAAGCCTGGCTGGAGGTGGCCGAGCGGCTCCACAAACAGGGATTCATCCAAAGGGAGGACGTTCTCGAAATCGAGCGTGATATGGCGACGGCCAGGAATATGAAGGAGAACTACGAACGCTTCCATCACGCAACG
>CAYVUX010000158.1:1195-7563 GCA_964455075.1 uncultured Desulfobacteraceae bacterium
ACGCCCGGCGCGGAGGTCATATCTCCCACCACGGAGGAGGCAAATCCCTGGGCGCTTCCACTGGTGGAAGTGAAGATCTCCGATCTCCTCGACCGAATCGAGGCGCCCCCTTTTTCTTCCCGGCTCGCTTCGTATGAAGATTCCATTGCCCGCGAGAGACATCGCTTCCTGGATGAGATTCGACTCAGACCGTACGTGCGATACAACGTGGTGGACAGGGCCGCTGGCGAGGAAAAGTACACCTCCGCCGGGGTCACCCTGAGCGTTCCGCTTCCCCTTCCCGGCGGAGTCGGAGACGATGTTTGCCGGAAAGAGGCAGAGCTCTTGCACCGCAAACGGGATCGCCTGAATCGTGAAAGGAAATTGTATGCAAAGAACCTTTATTATGAATACCGGTACAAGATGCATGACTGGATCACGTTTTCGTACAAATACCGGACCATTAAACAGCGTTTGCGTCGTCGGATGGCTATGAGGGAGCTCAAGGATACGAATTATGAAGATTGGACGACCCTCAGCTTGACACGAGATCTTTTTGATCTGGAACTCGAATTGCTGGACATCAAGCAGTCCCTCTACCTGAGGCTGGCGGGCATGTTCCGGTATTTTGACGGGGAAGAGTTGGAAGCGTACCTCCTTCCGGTGGAAAAGGCGCCCGGGTTCTTCGGTCGAAAAGGATTCCGGGCGGCGTATATTCTCTCATCCACCTTCAACGGGTTTGGGAATTCGTTCCTGATTCAGGCCTTGAAAGCGCACGGAATCTCGGACGCGATGATTTCTTTCGAGCCGTCGACCGACCGCGAAAAGCTCCGGGCTTTTTTGAGAGAGGCCGCAGAGCACGGTTTGAGGATCTGGGCTGCGGCAGCCGAGCCCTGTTGCGCCCTTCCGATGGAAGCCGAAGAGCTTGGAAAAAAAATCATTTCGTCTTTGCGCTATCCGATTCATGGACTTCATCTGGTAAGCGGGCCCTATGGAAACACGGAAGGAAAGAGGGGGGAGGACGGCTGCTTCCAGGGGTACCTGGCGTTGTTGGAGGCTTTGGGGCGGTCTTGCCGGGAGGCCGGGATGGCCTTTTCTGCAGCTGTACCCGGGGATCTCCCCGGCGATGAATTGGCAGCGGTTTTTGAAAGAGCAGATCGGGTTTTCCTCATACCGGAGAGGGCTCCAACCGTTCGACAACTCATTGCCCTCTTAAGGAAGATCCCCGCCGGGGCTGGAGGAAAAGCCGTGCTTGTGCTCAGGGTTGAGGATATCGGAGATCAGGCCGATAGAGAAACCCTCGAACGAGAAGTGGCTTCAGCTACTGGAGTCAACGCCTTGGCGTATCATGATCTGGAGGCCGCACTGAAGGAGTAGGGCCGTTTTGAGGTTGAGAACGAAGGGTTCTTATATCCGGGGATTGAGGGAAACCGAGCGGCCCAGGAGCAGCAAAGGCAAGTGGGTGTACCTGGGGATTCTGGCTCTTCTCGCCGTCTGGCTTGTCTATGTCTTGGTCGGTGGAGTCTTCCATGTCCGCGGCAACGGGCAGATCATTCTCCCCAAGCTGGATATTCAACACGCAGCGGACATCCGGATCAAAAAATTTCATGTAGAGGAGGGCGAGGAAGTGGAGACGGGGGACCCGCTTTTCGATTATGTGGAGGAACGGATGATGACCCGCTATGAACGGGAGGTGATCAAGACTCCGAACCCGGGGCGAATAGCGGATTTCGAGGCAAAAAAGATTGAAAGAGATTTCGCCCGCCGGGAAGTGCAGGAAATGCAGAGGAGACGCGAGCTCCTTTTGCGGATCATCTCGTACGTAGAAAAAGATCACCTCCCTGATGCGGAGGAGGCGAAAGTACAAGAGGCCTCCTGGCCGGAACTGATCGCTATCCTGGCGGAGCTGGAGACGAAGAGGGAGGAGCTCGGTCTGAGCGAGAAAGATCTGGCCCGGGCGCAGGGGCAGTACCGCAAGATGGATGAGCTTTACCGTCTCGATGCCTATGTGCTTTCTGATTTATGGAAAAAAAAGGAAGAAATCGAAAAGAAAGAGATCAGCCTTGGAAGGATCAAGGTGGAGCTCCGAAAGATGAAGCTGGAACTCCGCGTCGTCCTGGAGGATGTCGAACATCGGATTGAAGAGGCGAAAACAAGCGAAGAAAAGTTGTCGGAGGAAATTCTCGCCCTGAAAGACAATCTGCACAGCCTTCACCATGTGAATCGGCCTGTTGAGGTGAAGGTGGAAGAGGAAGGTGTCTTTACGTCCCCCCTTTCCGGGACCATTGTCCGAATTTTTTTTGAAGATCACGAAGTCGCCTTGAAGGGAGAGCCTATCATGGGCATATACCGGTCCGGCGATCCTGTCATCAAGGCGTTTTTCGATCAGAAATACGTGGGATACCTCAAGGAGGGAGACAGGATCACGGTGGATTATCCCGACGGATCAAAAGGCGATGGAGTGATCCGTCGGATCTATATCGCGACGTTCTCGAAACCGCCGGAGTTTCAAGGGCGATATGAGCCGCTTGACCGAAGCATTGTGGCGGATATTGTGCTGCCTGGAAGCTCCCTGTCCAAGGCGGCGCGATTTTACAAGCTGCAGGTAAAGGTTCACAAACGAAAATTCTTTTGAGGGCCGCTGAGATGAAGCTGCTGGGAATATCGAGAGAGGCCGACACCGGGAAAGCTCTGGAAGAGCCGGGTTTATCCACGGTCACGGTCACCGGTCCGGAGTCCCTGGATTTTGAGGATATTCTCGCTGCGGACGGAGTGGTGATAGGGGGAAACCCGGAGTTTGTCCGAAGAATCATCTACAAGTTGCGAGGAAGCACTGTCGAGGCGATATACCTGAAGCCGGTGTTCCTGCACAGCGACGAGGCGGTTCCGGACAAAAACCTGCTTTCCCTTGCGGACGGTCTTTGGGCGGGAGAGCCCCTCGCCCGCCTTTTCCCCAAGGTGAGGCGGATCGGGGAGAGAATTTCCTACCTGAAATACTCCGACGAGAAATCGCATCAGGCCCAGACCATGCTGAAGCTCCTTCGGTTTCTCTACACACGGGGCTCCCGGCTGAGCCCCTTTGTGCATCCGGCATCCCGATTTGGGTATGTGTACCCTTTCCTGTCTGCAAATTTCCAGGGAAAGGATGACCCCAGGGCTTTCCAGATTCTGGACCTATTGGAAAGGGAAGGGTTGATCGAGGGCGTCTTTGTGGACCGTGTGCACCATTGCAGCAAGTGCTATTCAGCCTTTCTCAACTTCCGAGAGGTGTGCAATCGATGCCGGGTGGCGAACCTGGTCATCGAGGACACCATTCACCATTTCACCTGCGGATATGTGGGGAGAGAGTCGGATTTCAGAAATGACGACGTGCTGGAATGCCCAAAGTGCTCACGGATTCTTCGCCATATCGGGACGGATTATGACAAGCCTTCCGTGGTTTTTACCTGCAACACCTGTTTTGAGAGCTTTCAGGATCCTCCTGTTGAAGCCACCTGCTTCCACTGCGGTGCGGTCTCTCTCGCGGAGAACCTGATTGTACGGGATGTGAAAGAATATACATTAACGCATGCGGGGGGAAACTTCGCCGTCTATGGATTGCACTTCTCCTTGAGCGACCTTTTTAAAGACAAACTCGATTTTATCGAATTTCCCGTCTTCAAGGTCCTTGTTGCGTACGAAGTGGAGCGGATTCGCCGGTACAGCCGGGAGAGCTGCCTTGCCTGCCTTCGTGTTTCCAACCTCCAGGAATTCTACCTGCAGTTTGGTGAACGAAGAGAGCGTGTTGCAGTGGAAATGGCTCAGATTATTAAGGAAAACATCCGAAAAGCGGATGTTGTTTCTCCGATGAATGATTCCACATTTGTATTCCTCCTGGTGGAGACCCCGGACAAGTACGCGCATGTGGCGCTGAACAGGATTCAGTCCCGATTGCAGACACTGGTGGAAGACAACCTGAGCCTTGAAGGCGAGCCGTTTCGTCTGGATGTCGCGGTGAAATCCCTGCCCGTGGACAAGGATTTCAAGGTGGAGGATCTTATCGCCAGACTGGTGGTGTAGAAGATGGACCCGCTTGAATACTTGAGTCAGGCCGTTGCCTTTTTTCTTTTCCTGGATACGGCGGGCATTGAGAAGTTTGCCCGCCTATTCTGGGTATTTTTGCTGCTGGAGTTTCCCCGATATGTTGTGCTCGATTTTTTTGGCTTTCTTCTGACCAAATGGGATCGTTACCGAAAAAGAGGGCTCTATCAGGACATGCGTGACCGGCTTTATCGCGAACGGCCCTTGGTCTCGGTCCTCGTCCCCGGCAAGGACGAGGGAGACAATATCCCTCAGATGGTGCGTTCGCTCAGGGAGCAGACCTATGACAACCTGGAGGTCGTCATTATTGATGACGGATCCACCGATCAGACTCCCCTCGTTTGCCGGGGCCTCTTAAAAGAAGGGTTGATCCAAAAATACCTGCGAAATCGAATCCGGGGGGGGAAAGCCTCCGCCGCGAATTTCGGCCTTAGGGAATCCAACGGGGAGTTCGTGGTGCACATCGATGCGGACTGCTCCTTCGATCGGGATGCGATCGAGAAGATCCTGCTTCCCTTTTACCTGGACACGAGAATCGGGGCTGTTGCGGGAAACCTGAAGGTGAGAAATCGGCACGAGAGTCTTTGTACGGAGCTCCAGGGCATTGAATACCTGAAGAGCATATCCATAGGACGACGGGTGGCTTCGCTGCTCGGTTTTTTGCGTTTGGTCTCGGGCGCTTTTGGGGCTTTTCGGAGAGATGTGCTCGTGCAGGTAGGTGGTTGGGATGTGGGTCCGGGGCTGGACGGAGACATCACGATCAAGATCCGAAAGAGCGGCTACCGGGTGGTTTTCGAGCACGAGGCCATATGTTTTACCCGGGTGCCGCATTCGTTTACGAACCTCGCCCGCCAGCGTTTGCGCTGGAATCGGTCACTGGTTCGGTTCAGGCTCCGCAAGCACCGAAATATTTTTAGGCCGCACGAGGGCTTCTCTTTCACGACATTTTTATCATCGTTCGAAAACATCTTTTTCAATGTTGTTCTCAATGCCCTGTGGTTTGTATACATAGCGGACATCCTGATCCACTTTCCCGCCCGAGCCAAGTTCATTATCCCCGTGAATTATTTCCTTTACTTGACCGTAAATATTCTAGAAATGGTTGTAATACTGTGGGCCTCAGAGAGAAAGAGGGACGAAGCGTCCCTGGCGTTCTATCTTCCCCTGATGCCGCCCTATGTGGCCGTATATATGCGGTTTATCAGGACTTTCGCTTACCTGCAGGAACTTTTTACGAAGGCCTCCTACCGGGATCCTTGGAATCCCTGGAAAGTAAGCAAAAAGGCCAGGGAAACAGGAATGTAAAACCGTCTCCGCCCATGAAGGTTTTTGATTGAGCCGGGGCTGCGGTCGGATTTGAGACGCCCTTTTTGGGGTCTATGTGTCACTCCACTGAAATTTTTCATCTCTGATGAGCTTTATGCAGGCATCCGTAGGATCGGAGTCGTAGAGCTTGCCGCGCCCCTCCTGGATCTCTTTCAAAGCGGCGTCAAGGCCCAGGGCAGGGCGGTAAGGCCGATGGGAGGCCATGGCTTCCACCACGTCGGCAACCGCCAAAATTCGGGCTTCCGGGAGGATATCTTCGCCTCTGATCCCTTTAGGGTATCCCGAGCCGTCCATCCGCTCGTGATGCTGGAGGGCCATGTACTTGAGAGGCCAGGGGAATTCTACGGTCTTGAGGATGTCGTATCCGATAGTCGGATGCTCCCGAATCAGATCCATTTCGTTTTCGCTGAGGCGCCCCGGTTTGGCCAAAAGCTCACTGGGAATGGCCAGCTTGCCCAGGTCGTGGATCATGCCGCCCAATTGAATACCCTCTATGCGGTCCCGGGAGAGCCCGCATTTCCGGGCAATGGCAGAGGCGAGCTCGGCCACCCTTCTCTGGTGCCCGGCCGTGTAGAGATCACGTATCTCCACGGTGAGCATCATGGCCCGTATGGTGCCGTGAAGCGCCTTCCGGAGCTCTTCTGCTCTCTTTGCGACCCTGTCTTCAAGGTCCCTGCTGTAGACCCTCTGGGCGCGCTCAAGCTTCTGGCGCTGGCGGGCGTTGTACACGCTGGTCCGGATCCGGTTGGCCTCGATGGGCTTGGTGATATAGTCGTACACGCCCTTCTTGAGCACGTATTCGGCGGTTCGGAGATCGTCCGTAGCGGTAACCATGATGCCGACGGTGTCCGGGTAGCTTTTGAGGGCGTCCTCAAGGAAGTCGATGCCGGATTCCCCGGGCATGTCAATGTCCGACAAGATGAGGTCGTAACGCCCGTCCTCGAGGAGCTGGCGTGCCTCGGCGGCGTCCAGGGCCGTGCTGC
>CAYVUX010000159.1:0-5754 GCA_964455075.1 uncultured Desulfobacteraceae bacterium
GCAGCGGCCGGAATAGGTCCCAAGCCGAATCTGCAGGTACTTGTGCGTGACCATCAGTTGGTAGAGAAGGAAATTCGATTCGCGCGACGAAAAGACGGAAACCTCTTCCGGCAGGTAAATGGTTGCGGTATCGGTGTAATGCTCCGGTTTCGTATCCAGGGAGATCGCCTCCCCGCCCAGACCGTGAAGCCAATTCAACAGGACCCCGGAAACATCCTGAAAAAGGACCCTGTGCGCTCGTCCGGCCGTGGATTTGGGGTGATCGCGAAAATTTGTGACAAAATCTCTCGCGGAATGGAGGCCCCCTGTGTCGTACACCTCCAGGCATCTGCGCACCCAGGTTTTCAATTCCTCCAGGGAAATGAAATCGAGTATTTGGCGTACGTTCCCGAGAAAATGGAGGGCCAGCTCGGGCTTGATGGATGCAAGGGTCCGTGCATGTTCCAGAACGGTTTTCGATGTATCCTGAGGAAGTCTCTTCAAGACTTCGGTCACCCCTTCTTCTTCCAGGTCTCCCTCGAAGTAGATACGGGACCCGGTATAAAGGGGCGCCGGAAACAGCTCCAGAATCTCTTTTTCAAGGGAAGATTTTCTTTTCGTGAGGGGATTCATCTCCCTGTCAACTCCTGCATAAGGGTATACTATTCGTCGTCCTGGGAGACTGTCGGCCTAGAACAGGGATCCGATCATCTCCTCCATGGAGCGCTGCATTTCCCGGTCATCGGTGAGCGGGTGGGCGACGGCAACCCGGCACGCTTCAAAGGGCGAAATCCCGGATCGGATGAGCTTCCCCGCATGGATGAGCAGTCGCGTACTCGCCCCCTCGTCAAGGCCCCGCTCTTTCAGATTCCGGGTCATTTTCCCGAGCTTCACCAGCTGCCGGGCCGTCACTGCATCCACTCCGGACTCTTCGGACACAATGGCCGCCTCTTTCTCTTCTTGGGGGTAGCCAAATTCCAGGGCCACGAAGCGCTGTCTTGTGCTCGGCTTCAAGTCCTTCATGATGCTTTGGTAGCCCGGGTTGTAGGAGAGCACCAGCATGAATTCCGGGGGCGCTTTAAGGACCTCCCCCCGCTTTTCCACGGGCAATATGCGCCGATCGTCCGCAAGGGGGTGAATCACCACGGTGGTGTCTTTCCGGGCTTCGACAATTTCGTCCAGGTAGCAGATTCCGCCGGCCCTCACCGAGCGCGTGAGCGCTCCGTCAACCCAGACGGTTTCATTCCCTTTGATCAAATACCGACCGAGAAGGTCTCCGGACGTCAAGTCGTCGTGGCAGGCGACCGTTGTGAGCGGAAGGCTCAACCGCCAGGCCATATATTCGATAACCGGGTTTTTCCGCAACCCGTGGGCCCCTTGAGCAGCACCGGAAGCTGGTTCTCAAAGGCCTTGGTGAATATCTCGACTTCATCGGATGTGGGGAGATAGTAAGGCTCGGTCTCCACTCCAAGTGCTCCGATCTCTTCGATCCGACCTTGCATATACATGAACGTTTCCCCTTTGGTGTTTTTCCCCTCGTGCCCTTTGGCAAATCATTTGTGGCGTCTTGGGAGCTTCCTTTTCCTAGCGTTTAGATATAAATATAAGACAGGAGCAGCTTTTGACAACGGCGGAGCCCGGCGTCCCGTCCGAATTCGGTTCACGGGATGTCCGGGCCGGAGGAGCAACCGCTTTTCTTCGGCGGTGATCGGCCGAATTCCGGAACGCAGCGGTCCCGGGGCACGCTTTCGGTGAAAACCGGTTGGGTCGGACGACCTTTGACCGAGGAAGCGTCTATCCGACAGCCTGTTCCCGGTGGAGAGACACGTTCAGGGGTGACGATTGCCCCATTTTGTCCTTCCCGACATACAGGGTGACGTGGGGGAACGGAATTTCGATGCCCCTTTCGTCGAACGCTGCTTTCAATCTTCTGTTGAACTCTCGCCCAACGGCCCATTGGCGGATGGGCCGTGTCTTGGTGCGGGCCTTGATCACGACGGCGGACTCGGCGAACTGATCGAGTCCCAGGATCTCTATGGGTTCCAGGATGTCGGTTCCGTATTCCGGGTCGTTTCGGAGGTTCTCGTCCACCATTTTGATTACTTCAATGACTTCATCCACGTTTTCTCTGTAGGCGACTCCGATATCAAACACATATCGGCTGTACTCCTGGGTCATGTTGGTGACCACCTGAATCTGCCCGTTCCGCACGTAGTGGACGTTTCCTGCGAGATCGCGCAGGACCACCATCCTGAGGGTCATTCTTTCGACGACTCCGCCCTTGTCGGCCACCTGCACCACGTCTCCCACACGGATCTGGTCGTCCAGCAATATGAAGAACCCCGCGATCACATCCTGAACCAGGCTTTGTGCTCCAAAACCGACCGCCAGGCCGGCAATCCCGGCTGCAGCCAGGATAGGGCCGATTTCAATCCCCACCTCTCCCATGAGTGTAATCGCCGCCACCATGAGAATTGCGGCGCCCAATAGGTAGCGTACCACCGAGCCGAGGGTCTGAGCGCGTTTCTGAAATTCCAGGTCTCGATCTCTCCTGGCCAGGGAAAAGAGCCGCGATGCGAGATACCGGGCTACCTTGAGCGCAATGAGGGTCAGGACGATGATCAACAGAATCCTCAATCCGCTGTCTAGAAGCCATTGAATCGCTATTTCCGCGTACTGCTTCAGATCCATTTTCTCCTCCTCCGGCTTTGCATTTTTTCATTCGTTTTAGAAATCAACCCCCTATGGGCGCGGTCATGTGCCTCCTCCCCCGCCTTGACCTTGAGAGATGAGACAAAATCCGACATTTTTCAAAGGTCTCATAACCCGTCAAGTCCATGCTCTCAAGCCGCAGCTCCGTAATGCAAGTATTTTCTATTCACGTGTTCCCACGTCTCCACGGCAAAGAGCCCGAACACCGACACCGCGATGATTTCGGCCCACTCGACCCAGTCGAGGGCTGTGGTTCCGAACGCATCCTGAAGAATCGGGACATAGATCACGGGGAGCATGAGGATGATGGAAACTGCGATGGCGAGGAGCAGTCTTTTGTTGGAGAACCACCCGATCTCGACCATAGTATGCGTGGTGGACCTCGATGCGATGGCGGTCCACATTTGAAAAAAGACCATGGTCGTCAGGGTCAAGGTCCGCGCCAGATCCAGGGAGCGCTCGAGCCAAAAAAGGTTGTAACAGAAAACCGCGAGCGTGCCCGCGGTGATCATCCAGTCAATTTCCCGGGGTTCAAGGAGGGCCGTGACAGCAGCGGCTAAGAGAAGAACAATGACCAGAACATCGGTAAACTGTCGGAGAAATTTGTGCCACCGGGGGGTCTTTTTTCCCTCTTTGAGCAAGTTGGGCCCCTAAGCCGCCCTCCTTGGGGCGGCTTCTCCACTGGATAGTCCTAGTCTGTGGCTCGAAAGGGCTTGAAGGGACTCCTCGGGCGATAGGAGGTGGAAGGGATGCGCCTGGTGAGAGGGGGAAAAGCCTTTCATGTTTTCATGGTATCCCTGTGTGCATTTGAGTGCTGTGAGCTCGGAACAAGGAACCTTGATACAATAACCCATTTCCTTCCGGATCAACAAGAAGGGATCAGGCTTCTTTACCGACCGAGCTTGAGAACGGGATGTCCGAGATGAAACCGACGTCTGGGCAGAGTGCTTCCGGATCCGGAATTGATGCAGCGTGCGGCTTTTTTTTGCTCTTCCGGAAAATGGATGCCTAACGGTGGCAAAAGAAAAATGGTTGGTTCAGAAAGTTTTTGCATTCTCATATCTTTGAACAGCAGTGAGCTACCTCCGTAGCATTTCCCGGTTCGCGCCCGACGCCGCTCCTACAGCATCGCTTTCAGTTCCCTGTAGGAGCGAATAAAAACATTCATCCCCGGTCTCCAAGCGCGATCTGAATTTTATGAGGTACTCGAATTCCGGAAGAACTTTTTTTGCGCTACAGAAAAAAATGGGTCTTTTTTAAAAAAATGCTTGCATTTCGGATTCGATAAGTTTATTCTGGTTTATAATAATAAGTGGGCCGCGGTTATTGGCGGCTCGGTTTCGTTCTGAGGAAAGCACCATTTGAAGAAAGTGGCAGCCTCGAGTCTGGAACCGTAAGAATTTGAGTGAAAGGAGGGTGCCACAATGGCCAGTGGAACAGTAAAGTGGTTTAGCGACAGCAAAGGCTATGGTTTTATTGAGCAGGAAGACGGGCCGGACGTTTTTGTCCACCATTCCGGGATTAACGCGGAAGGCTTCAAGTCGCTCAATGAAGGCGACAGGGTGACCTTTGACGTGGAGCAGGGCAAAAAAGGTCCGGCCGCGGTCAACGTAACGGTAGTCTAGCTCGTGCCCATCCACAAATCATTTTTGGGCACTTGGGAGTTTCCAATTCATAAATGAGAGATTTTTCGCAAGATCAAGGAAAAGAAGGAGTTGCGCGTCCCGTCCGCAGGACGGGAACAAGTAACTCCGCCGTTTGACGCCTACTTGTCCCGTCAAAGACGGGGGATTGCGGAAAAAGGCCATTTATGGAGGGAAACTAGCGCGTTTTTCTGACATTCAGCAGGGCAGTTCACCATAAGGTGGAGTGCCCTGTTTTTTCCGGTCCTTCGTCCCGCCGCACTGAACCCTGAAGATTTCATCCCCAAGAAAAAGATCCCTCATCGACCCAACCCAAATCCTGGTTGTTTCCCAGGATTGACGGAATCATATAAAGAAACAGCAGCACGAAAAAACAACCAATATCAAGAAATTTGGCAAAACCAGCTCAAGTTAGACATGATGTTTCATGCTCGGAGTGCGCATCGCGCGACAAGTGGGAGCGAGAACTGTGGCATACTTTTCGGATGGGAAGATCCCCCTGCGGGCGATGCTGTCGCGGGCCTTGCTCTTTGACCCATGTGGCGAGGAGCAGGCATCAGGAAATCACATCGGATTCTGTACGGATGACCGCTCCCTGGCTGATCACCGCCGTGACCTTGGTCCGGCAAGCGCTGTATTTGCGGACATCCAATGCGGGACGGGGCGGGGGCCGGGGACAAAGGGCCGTTGACAGTTTTCCACCGCTCTTCTAATGTCTGCAAGGATCCTGGAAAAAGTGGTCCGGGGGGATGAGGCCGGTGTCTGTCGGGTGCTCCCGCATGGTGCACGAATCCGGGTGTATGTCTCCTGAATGCCGATTCCCGCGCTGAGCCGCACCGGAAGGATGTTAAACAATCGTGGAAGCCATACGCCTTTTCGAACCGTATCCCGCCTGTGTACAATGCCTCCTGGGTCTGGCCAGGAATTCGATGGCCGTTGCCTCCCAAGAGAATCCCGTGCTGTTGAAGCGCGCCGAAAAGGAGGCCGTGAGAATTCTTGAGCAATGTTCCGGAAAAGGATGGACCTCTCCGGAAATTGCGAATTTGATTCTTCTTGAAGTCCAAAGGCTCTCGCGGGTTTTCGATCCCTACAGGTATGGGAAAACACTGGAGATGAAAGAAGCGAGAACGGCCTTTGAGCGGGTGGAATCGTATGTGGGGCCGGACCTACATTCGAGAATCTGGATAGCTGCCCTGGGAAATACACTGGACTTTTTCAGGCGTCCGAAAGAGGCTTTTTCGCGAGTCGTACGCCAAACCGGTAGAAGGCCGTCGTTTTTCAGAGATGAAACGAACCGGCTGGATGAGGCCCTTGGCCGAGGTGTTGAACTGATTCTATACCTAACCGATAATGCAGGTGAAGTCTATTTCGATCTGCCGCTTTGGGAATACTTGGCTGAAAGGGTTGAACGGATGGTCCT
>CAYVUX010000159.1:5764-7529 GCA_964455075.1 uncultured Desulfobacteraceae bacterium
TGGTAAAGGGAGGACCCGCACTCAATGATCTGACAAGGATTGAGCTTCGCAGCGCAGGTCTGGAGGGGCATTTTCCCGAGGTGGCAGATACGGGCGCTCCCGGTGCCGGAATAGATTGGAAAAGGACTTCGGCGGCATTTCGGGACTTGGTCAAGGAGGCGGATTTGATCATTTCCAAGGGGATGGCAAATTTTGAAACGGTCTTTCCCCATGAACTAGACGCGTCCTGCTTCTTCATTTTTCAGGCCAAATGCGAACCCATACGGAGTTATCTGGGGGCCCCACCGGACGCGTTTATTGCCGCGTGGAAAGACGGTGGAGTGAAAGATGGGAGGTGACCGTGCCATGGCCGAGTTTGAAAAGGTCGCGATTCTTGAAAACGACTTCGAAGCGCAACTGCTGGGATCCATTCTTGATGAGCGGCAGATCCCGTATCGGATGACAAGTTACCATGACACAGCGTACGATGGGCTATACCAAACCCAGAAAGGGTGGGGGAGGGTCGATTCCACCGGCGAGTTCAAGGATGAAATCATGGAAATCCTGGTGGATATGCGGCGCCAGGCGGCGGATCAAGTACGGGATACGGACTGACACCCCTCGCAGGGCAAACGGCTTTTCATCCCACGGCCTTGTTCAGGGTTTTTCCCGCTTCGTATGCTTCCTCCAGGTATTGGGGGTGCTTGAGCACGTCTCCCTCATGATCGAGTTCCCTGCAGAGAAGCGTCCTCCAGACGGACATGTCGAGGACTTCAAAGAAATATCGAACCGTCAGCAGGGCTCCATCAAAGAGTTTCTTGCCCTTCGTGGCTCCGACCGATATGAAAAGGCCCTTTTTTGAGAGGTCCCGGCGACCCATGGGCTCTTGGTCGATACAGTGTCTCTTGACCCAAAGCGACTGGCACCGATCCATCATGATTTTGGTGTGGGCACTGACGGTGTAGAAGAATATAGGGGAGGCGAGCATCACCGCATCGCAGCCCAAAAGCAGGTCATACAGACCCTGAAAGTCGTCACGGATGACGCATCTGCCGGTTTCCCTGCAGCCATAGATTTCGAGGCACGGGCTCATGTTAAGATCCCGCAGCACGATTTCCTGCACATCTCCTGCGGATTCCCTTGCCCCGCGCACGGCTTCTTTGAGCAGCAACGAGGTGTTCCCCTTTCTCCGGGGGCTGCCATAGATTGCCAGGATTCCTGCCATGGCTTCGTCCTTTGTTACCTTTCGTTGGCGGGATACTATTAGCTCTTACGTCGCTCGCAGGGGTGGCCGGGCCCGGTCGCCTTTTGAAAGTTATTGAAAAACCAATGAATTCCGGCCTTGGAGATCGTGTCGTAATTCCTCATCCCGGATCCCGGATCGGAGTCCGGGACAGGCGCGATCCGGGATCCAGGAGTTCGCGAAAAGATGGTGTTTTCCTGGATTCCGGATCTCCCCTTGCTTCGCGTCGGTCGTCCGGAATGACGGTTTTTGAATTCTGATACAGTATCCTCGCCGGAATGACAACATAGCCAAAGCCCCTTACTTGGTCGGGAATTTACGTGAGGCCGTATTTCTTGATCTTGAGTCCGAGCGTCTTCCGGTTGATGCCCAGTATGCGTGCAGCCTGGGTTTTTTTCCCGCCGGTTCGACGAAGGACGAAACGAATGTACTTTTTTTCCAACTCTTGGAGGCTGAGGGGTTCCTCTGATAACATCTGGAATTCGCTCTGTCTCTGGGAAATAAATGAGGGGAGGTCTCTCGTTCGGATTACGTCGGTGTCTT
>CAYVUX010000160.1:0-7481 GCA_964455075.1 uncultured Desulfobacteraceae bacterium
GCGTCAATTCTGTGAATTTATTTTTGAGTGAGACCTTAGAGCAGTCCCATCCGGAAATGCTCCACTGGGTTATGGGTTTCCATTTAGAAATATGGCTTGGAGCTGTAGAATTTTTGTACAGAAGTAGCGCTTTTGGCCTGTTGCAGCCGTGAACGCAAGCCGACTTAAAAGGATGGCCAAGGCAGTCGGTGTCTGTGAAATAGAGAAATAGAAAGGGGGCTTTTTACGATGGCGCAAATTGTACCTTTTCGAGGACTTCTTTTTAACTCTGAAAAGGTGAAAGATATGGAGAAAGTGGTAACTCCTCCTTACGATGTTATTTCGGAGGATGAGCAACGAGAATACTACAGGCGACATCCGTATAATGTTATTCGTCTCGACAAGGGTTTGCGGAGTCGCAAAGACACGAAATTCAACAACAACTATACAAGAGCGGCCTATTATTTGAACAAGTGGATTTCGGATGGAATTCTCCTCCGGGACAAGAAGCCGGCTCTCTATTTCACCTCGGTCGAATTTCCGCTTAAGGAAAAAACCATTACGCGTTACGGGCTCATTTCCTTGGTGGGTTTGGAGCCTTATCATAAGGGTCGGATCCTTCCTCATGAGCAGACGTTTTCCAAGGTAAAGACGGATCGGCTCAATCTCATGAAGGCGTGCCACGCCAACTTCAGCCACATTTTTTCCCTTTATTCAGACCGCAAAGGAACTCTGGATATGCTCAAGGATTCCACGCGCAACACGGAGCCGGATATGGATCATCCGGATGATGAAGGGCATCGACACCGGCTGTGGCGGATCACGAATGAGGAAATGCACCGCTTTGTGACCGAAGCCATGAACACAAAGCGCCTGTTCATCGCAGACGGACACCACCGCTACGAAACGGCTCTGAACTACAGAGAATGGCTTTCTCGAGAGCGAGGATCTGTCGGACCCGACCATCCATCGAATTTCGTGATGATGTACCTTTGCAGCATGCAAGATGAAGGCCTCACAATCCTTCCCACGCACCGAGTGATCTCCGACCTTGAGACGTCGATGCAAACGGCGTTTATTCACCGTGCAAAGGATTACTTTGATATCCAGGAAGTACGCTACAACGAGAAAGGGGTTGAAAAGGCAAAGGAGGAGTTTGCCTATCTTCTGGGTTTGAAAACGGAAAATTCACGGTCCAGAATAGGAGTTTTCCTGAATAATCGTCCGGCTTTCTATGTCTTGACCTTGAAGCCGAACGTGATGGACAGAATCGTGGGAGATGAGCTGGCGGAGCCTCTTAAATCTCTTGATGTAGCGGTCCTTACCAGGCTGATTTTTATCGAGCTTCTCGGGCTCGATGAATCAGAGCTCGATGACGATGAATTGATTGAATATTCGAGCGACAATGAAGAGGCCATCGACATGGTCGCTTCGGGTAACGCGGACATTTCGTTTATTCTCAACCCTCCTTCAAATGACCAGGTTCGAAGGATTGCTGAAGAAGGAGTGACCATGCCGAGAAAGACCACGTACTACTATCCCAAGGCGCTGAGCGGGCAGGTGATGAACAAGCTTGCCTCATAGCCCCGGTGAAAATATCGAGAGCAATCCTGCAGTGCAGCAATATTTCGTTGTGCGGGTCGGACGAACGACAATTTTGATCGGCTGAAAATTGCCGGTTGCCCACCGGGCGTTTTCGATGGGCACTTGATAAAGGGACACCTTTTGTAGAGGAGGAGGTAAAGTTATGGCAGGACAGATGGAGAATATCGCAGAGGCATTGATTGCTGGAAAAGTGGATGAAGTCGCCAAGTTGACGAAGGAAGCCCTTGATGCAGGTGCATCTGCCGACGAGGTGATGAACAAGGGCCTTTTCGGCGGGATGGAAGTGGTGAGTGCGAAATTCAAGAACTGTGAAATGTTTATACCTGAAGTGCTTCGATGCGCAAAATCCATGCATGCGGCCATGGATGTACTTCGACCTGTTCTTACCGAGTCGGGAGGAGCGGGCGCGGGAACCGTAGTGCTGGCAACGGTGGAAGGAGATCTGCATGACATCGGAAAGAATTTGGCCGGCATGATGCTGCAGGGAGCCGGTTTCAATGTCATCAACATGGGTGTGGACCAGAAGTCGAGAGCGATTATCAATGCTGTGAAAGAACACAATCCGAATATCGTAGGTCTATCGGCGCTGCTGACCACGACCATGCCGAAAATGGCCGAGACCATTGAGGCGCTCAAAGAAGCGGGACTGCGAGAGAAAGTCAAGGTCATTATCGGCGGAGCGCCCGTAACGCAGGAATTCGCAGATGAGATCGGTGCGGACGCCTATGCCGCCAATGCTGCGCTCGGAACGGAAAAGGCTCAAGCGCTTGTGAAGTAAGAACTTTGGATCGCTGCTGATGTCCTAATTGCGAACCCGGTTGACAGGAGAAGTGCATATGAAGATAAATCAGACGATCAATAAAACGCCATATTTCCAGGTTCTTACCGAAGACCAGGTCGAGATGATCTACAACGCCGCTCTGGACGTGGTGGAGACTACCGGAGGCCGATTTTACCATGAGGAGGCCCTAAAACTATTTGAGCAGAGCGATGCGGTGGTTACGGACGAGAACCTGGTGCGTATTCCGGCGTCCCTTGTAAACCAGGCCCTTCGATCTCACCCGAACAAAATCACCCTGACCGGGAGAAACGGGAAGAGGTCGGTAAAGATGGAAAAGAACGTGGTCTCTTTCGGCACCGGTTCCGACCAGCCGTTTGCACACGATCACAAGACAGGGCAAAGAAGGCCTTCAACATATCAGGACGTAGCCGATGCAAGCAAGTTCGTGGATTATCTCAAGAACCTTGATTTTCTCATGTCGCATGGCATTGTTCGGGATGTTCCCAATTCGAAGATCTATGACCGGCACCAGTTCCTGGCCATGATCGAGAACTGCGGAAAGCCCATGATCGTGACCGCGGTGGATGGTGACGGGCTAAAGGATCAATGGGAAATGGCAAACCTTATCCGCGGGGGCGAGAAAGAGTTTCGACTTCACCCGCTTTTTGCGGTGTACATAGAGCCGAGCTCTCCGCTGAAGCACAGCAAAGAAGCGGTGGAGAAGCTTCTTTTTGCCGCTGAGAAAGGAATCCCGAGCGTGTACACGCCCTGCCCGAGCGCAGGAGCCACCTCGCCGGCAACCATTCCCGGGATGCTGGTTCAGTCTCTGGCCGAGACGCTGCAGGCATCGGTATTGTCTTATCTGAAGAAACCGGGCATGCCTCTCATCATGGGCGGCGTGGTCACGGTTCTGGACATGATGACCTCGGCCTACTCTTACGGCGCGCCCGAGCTTTCTCTGGCCTCCGCTGCATTTACCGATGTTGCCAAGCACCTGGACCTTTTGATGTTCTCTACAGGAGGATGCACGGATTCCAAAATCCTGGATGAGCAGGCTGCGGCTGAAGCGACGACCAGCTTGTTTTATGCCTTTCTCTCCGGGGCGAACCTCATCCACGATGTAGGATATCTCGACAGCGGTCTCACGGCCTCTCTCCAGACACTCGTGATGTGTGACGAGATCATCGGCATGATCCGCCAGATCGGGAAGGGGATCAATACAGAAGACGAATACCTCGCCTGGCAGGTGATTGATGAGGTTGGACCGGGAGGAGAGTACCTGACGCACGAACACACCTACAAGTACTGGAAAGAGTGGTTCATGCCCAAGCTCCAGGACCGGGCCGACTACGAGACATGGATCGCTGAAGGCGAAAAGACGATGAACGATCTCGTCGCAGAAGAGGCGGACCGGATTCTGAAAGAATATGAACCGGAGCCTCTGGACGAGAAAATCCATCAGGAAATGAAGAAAATCATCGATCGAGCGGAAAAGAAGCACGCCGCGTAGCTCGTGCCCATCCACAAATGAATGATTCCCGGGCACTTGGAAGTTTCCAGTTCATGAAAGAATCCGCCACAAACCGGGTGAGCTTGCAGATCACCAGGCTATTGAGAAGCCGGGGAAACGCCTCCAGAGTAGGGACTGCATCACCCTGTACAGCCCACTTTCCAGGAGACGAGGAAAGCGAGTCGTTTATGAATGGAAACCAGCTCATCGATATCAGTTATTATTGAGTGCGCACTGCACAGGAGGAGCGGTATGAGTACAAGGACAAATCTACGCGTTCACAGGAGTCCGCGATTTTCCTTTTTGTCCGAAGACCAAAAGGAGACTATCTTTCACGGCATGCTCAAAGTCCTGCGAGACACGGGGGCGAACGTTCATCATGAAGCGGCACGAGATCTTTTAAAAAAACACGGCTGCAAGGTGGACGGAGTTCGAGTTTACTTCCCCCCCAAGCTTGTTAGACAAGCACTTTCGACACTCCCTCTGATGACCACGATCTACGATTGGGAAGGAAACGAAAAAATTTATATTGAAGAGAATCGGAGCTATTTCGGGCCCGGACCCACACTGGTTTACTTTCGAGATCCCTACACCCTGGAAAGGCGCAAGTGCCTGAGGAAAGATGCGGAAATCGTGGCGAGAGTTTGCGATGCGCTTCCGAATATCGGTTTTGTGGAGGGTTTGATTTCTATCAGTGATGTGCAGCCCGGTCTGGAGGACGTGTATGAATTTGCGGATATGATACAGAATACCACCACGCCGATCATGGCGTGGGCGTTCGACCGGGGCGGAGCCAGCGATATCCATCGCATCGCTGTTGCCATGGCCGGTGGAGAAGAAGCGTTTGAGCGCAAGCCGAACTACATCCTTTACAGCGAGCCCATATCTCCCCTGGTGAGCGACTTTCATGCCATGGACAAACTGGTGTATTGTGCAGAGCATGGGATTCCCCAGGACTACAGCCCTTGCTCCATCGGAGGAGCCACGGTGCCCGCTACCCACGCGGGCCAGATTACGGTGGGGCTGTCCGAGTCCATGGTCGGCGTGGTTGTGGCACAGCTCATCAATCCGGGCACCTGCGTTATTCTCGGAGGCGTGCAGTCCATCCTGGATATGAGAAGGGCCATATACTCCTACGGAGCTCCCGAGCTTCATATCCTCAGCGGGGGGCTCACGGAAATGGCCCGGTACTGCGGTCTGCCTATGTTCGGCACGGCAGGATGCACGGACACCAAGACGATGGACATCCAGGCCGGTATCGAGGCGGCGCTTTCGATCCATCCTTCGATGTTGACGGGAGCCAACTTTGTTCATGACTGCGGCTATACCGAGTCCGGAAAGACAGGAGATATTTTCCAGACCGTCTTGGACGACGAAATCATCGGGATGTCCCGGGTCATTGAGCAGGGTGTTGAGGTCAACGAGGAGACGCTGGCGGTCGATGTCATCAATGATGTGGGTCCCGGCGGGCACTTCCTGTACGAAGACCACACCATGAAGTGGTTCAGAGACCACTGGCGTCCCACCCTGATGGACAGAAACAGTTACGAGGACTGGACCTCCAAAGGCTCGCTTACGATGAAGGACCGCATTGTCAACAAGACGCGGGATATCATCGAGAATTACGAAGGCCCGATTTCCAAGGTTCCCGGGGATGTGAAAAAGGATATCCAGAAGATCCTCGATGAAGCGGAAGAACGAGTGCGCACAAAGTCTTCCAAGTAGCGTTCGACGGCCCGAAGCCGGAGTTTGAAAAGGCTCGACGGTCCTGCTTTCCTTGTCACCGCGCCGGCTGGGTGGACCTGCCGGGGAGGGCGCTGAAAAGGGAACAGGGGATAAAGCAACCTGCCTTGCGGGTCGTAAAAGAGATCCCGCTCCTCCCCGGAGGGACAGGCCTGTGGGAATCCGAAAGGGATGAAGGCCGAATCAGGCAGCGAGCTTCCGGCCGATGAAGAGAAGACGCGGAGAGCACGAAGGTCTTACGGCTGCCGTGGAGAACTTGAATTCTGCGGCGGAGGTAAGAGTTCCCCGTGTCTCCGGGTCTGAATGGACGAGATTGTGTGAATTTCCAAGGTGTTATCGCTCTCGGCCCGCTTTTCGAAACAAAGAAGCGCAATCTCTGAGGAATCCGCGACCTTTCCGGAACGTTGTTTATCCGTCCTGCCTACGAATCCCGGGGCCTTGCCCCAAAAGCTCAGCCGTGCTTCAAGGGTTGTATCAACAGCGGCGTGCCTTTGGCAGACTCCGTGTGAATGTGCGCCGGAAGTTCAGGGTCGGACGAGGGAGAGTCCAAGACGCAGGAATACCAGGTCATGTGCAGCCATTTCCAGACGGAAACGATTGAGCTGCCTGAGCATAAAGTGTGGATAGGACGGAAGCATGCGACTTGGAGCTTTCGTGTACGCGTGCACCGTTGGATTTCTTCGGGGGATTGCGTGCCCGCGGCTGCCAATATGCCCAGGGTTTTTCATGGAGAAGCACCGAATGAAGCATTCTTTTATCATTTCTGCTGTGGGCCCCAATATGACCGGGATTGTCGCCGCGGTTTCCAAGGAGATCCATGCATGCGGATGCAGTTTTGAAGATTCGACCATGACCTTTCTCGGTGACCATTTCACCCTGATGATCCTGGTCTCGGGTGAGGGAGAAGACAGCGAAGATAAGCTCACCCGGGCATGTGAGCGACTGAAGGAGAAGAAGGGATTGGGGATTTCCCTGTTCCCGCTGGGACCACGTGAGAAGGAAGGCGCTTCCACCTCCCCGGAGCCCAATTACGAGATACGGGTGAAAGGGGTGGATCGGATCGGGATTGTCTATCGTACCTCGCAGCTGTTGAGCGCCCGAAATATCAACATCGTGCACATGGAAACCAGCCTGGACCCGGCGGAGGGTTCCGGCGAACCGATATTTACCATGCGCTCGGCCGTGGTTATTCCGAAAGATGTGGATGCAGCGGCCTTGCGGGAAGATTTGGGAGCCCTTGCGGAAGATCTGAGCGAAATGATCTCCCTGAATCGGATTCCAAAGTACTGATCTTGCTTTCAGTGAGGGATGAACATGGCAAAGTTGACTGTTCTACCTATGGAAGAGACCATTGAACTAGAGGACTCCGAAACCGTGCGCGAGGCCGTCCAGCGTATGGGGATTGAAATTGAAACGCCGTGCGACGGGCAAGGGGTATGCGGGCAGTGTGCCATCCAGGTGGAGGACCTTGACGGAGTCCCCGAGACTCCCCACAAGAATATTACCCGGGAGCAGGCGGCGGAGGGTGTCCGGCTTGCTTGTCGGGTCTGCCCCCGCTCCGATCTGACCGTTCGTCTCTCGGCCGAGCTCTTTGAGGAGACACAGATCCTGGAGGGAGCCACCTTTTCCGATTCTCCAGCGAGGCCCAGACGGGTGTTTCGCGGGCGTATCGCGCCCGCTGCAAGGGTTTCCTGGAGGGACGACTCCGCGTGGGTGCGCTATGACGACGGTAGCGAATGGGTTCGGTTGGGAGACTGGGAGAGGGGTTTTGCACCCAAAGGCCTTGCCATAGACCTCGGTACCACGACGCTGGTTGTATCCCTGCTTTCGTTATGGACGGGGGAGGAACTCGCAACAGCCTCC
>CAYVUX010000161.1:0-7418 GCA_964455075.1 uncultured Desulfobacteraceae bacterium
ACGGCTCGAGGTATCCGAGAAATTCGCCCGGGAATTGCGGGAAAGCGCGATCCAGCTTCACGAGGGCCGAAAGGTGGAGCGGCTGATCGGCGACTCGGCCCTCCAGGCCGTCTTGTTGGACGACGGAACGCAAATTTCTGTTGGGGGAATTTTCATTGAGCTGGGAGCCAAGGGGGCTGTGGGGCTCGCCGTCCCTTTGGGAGTCGCTCTGGATCCTGATTCGATGCAGTACTTGATTGCCAACAAAAACCAGGAGACAAACGTGCCCGGGGTATTCGGAGCCGGAGACATCTGCGGTCCGCCGTGGCAGATCGCCAAGGCTGTTGGAGAGGGATGCGTCGCCGGATTGCAGGCAGCCGCCTATGCAAAGCGGCAGAAAAGGGACATGGAGAAGACGAGGTGAAGAGATGAGAACACTGTCGTTTAAAAACAGCCCGAACAGGGCTTTTGCAGCGCGCCTTATTTTTTGGGCCTTCATCCTGCTGCTGGTGACGGGATGTGCATACGGAAAACTCCGAACCAGTGACGTGAAGTTGGGCAGGATACCCGAGTTCCTGGATGAGAATTATGACCGCTTTATCGTCTCTTCTTCAGGGGAAGAGGAAACTCCTGCAGCGATCCGCTTTGACTTGAAGGACGACAGCGTCACACTCACCGGACCGGGATGGAGACCTGTTGAAGACAGGGACGGGCTCCACAGGATGATGGACTCCATGATTGCACGTTACCGATACTGGGAAGGGATCTTCCGCGGCCCCTATCTCCTCGAAATATTGAGTGCGGACGGAACAAGGATCGGTTACTACTATTCCATTCTGGAATACACGACTGTCCGCCCCGATGGTCCCAACTACAGCATGGACCCGGTGACCGATTTGGAAATCCGGGAAAAGCTCCGTTATCCGAGCGTCCGGGGAGCGGGTGGCTGAGGGCATCCTATCTTGCATTCGGGTTTTTGCGGGCGTAGCACACCAAGAATGGATCAGCCGCGCGCGTTGATCAACTGAGGGGAAAAGGCGACTTGAGCACTATGCGCATCGGTCTTATTCAAAGTTACCCGTCTTTTGGAGACGTGGATTCCAATGTGGACTTCGCGGCCGCGGAGATTTCCCGGGTGGAGGCGGATCTGGTCGTATTGCCGGAGCTCTTCAACACAGGATACCAGTTCGTGTTCCGGGAGGAGGTCGAACGGTTTTCCGAAGAAATCCCACTGGGCAAGACTTGCCAAGCCATGATGAGTATTGCCGAAAAACACGGCCTTTACCTCGTCTTCGGCCTCGCCGAACGGGAAGGGAAACGTCTCTACAATTCCGCTGCAGTTGTCGGACCGAAAGGTTTTATTGGAAGATACCGAAAGACCCATCTCTTCGAGGAAGAGAAGCTGCTTTTCGATCCGGGTGATTCGGGATTTCAGGTTTTCGATACGGGCCCTGTGAGGATAGGCGTGATGATTTGCTTCGATTGGCTTTTCCCGGAGTCCGCCAGGATTCTCGGTTTGATGGGCGCCGAGGTGCTCTGCCATCCGGCGAATCTGGTGCTTTCTCACTGCCAACAGGCCATGCTCACCCGTTCCCTGGAAAACGGACTGTACAGCGTCACGGCCAACCGCATCGGAACCGAGGCGCGGGGGGGCAAGCCTGCATTGACCTTCACGGGAAACAGCCAAATCGTGGACCCTGCCGGGGAAATTGTGGCGTATTTCGGTGCCGACGACACCGGCGTTCTTGTCGCCGACATCGATCCGGAAACGGCCAGGGACAAGAGTATCGCGCAACGAAACGACCGCTTCAAGGACAGGAGGCCGGAGTTCTACAGGCTTCTGGCAAGAGGAGATCCGGGCGGCCGTTAATAAGAGACAATCCCGTTTGCCGAAGAACGGCCGGAATTTCTCCCCATTCCGCTTAAGCTCCTTGCCATTGTCGGAAGCCGATCAACCCGGGCCCTTTTTCGCCATTACGACCCTGTATTGATTGCCGTAGTCCCTTATCCTTCGGTTTTCCCTGTAGGCCGAATTTCCTTCCACAACCCGCAGGGCCGCTTGTGTCTGCCAGGGGGCCATTTCCACGACCATCCACCCCTCTCGAGTCAAGTAATCGGAGCCCTCACGAAAGAGCCGGTCGATAAAGTACATTCCCCCCTCCCTTCCGTTGAGCGCCTCTCTCGGTTCAAAATCGCGGATCTCCAGGGGCAGTTCGGCAAATTCCTCCGAAGCTACATAGGGCGGATTCGAAACAATGACATGAAAAACGCGCTCCCCGTCTTCGAGGGCTTCCCATAGGTTCCCCTGTCTGAACCGGATCCTTTCAGAAACTCCGTGTCGCTCGGCATTTTCCCGGGCCGCACGAAGTGCGGATGGCGAAATGTCTGTGGCCAGGATTTCGCAGGCCCTCACCTCCCTGGCAAGGGAAACCGCCAGAACCCCGCAACCCGTGCCCAAATCCAGCACACGGGGCCTCTCAACGCCCCGGGCGGTCAACTCAGCGAGCCTTTTTGAGGCGATCTCCACAATCAGCTCGCTTTCCGGCCTGGGGATGAGGACATCCGGGCCGACAGCGAAATCAAGGGACCAGAACTCCTGGACTCCTGTGATGTATTGCAGAGGTTCATGCCCTATTCTTCGTTTGATCAAGGCACGAAAGGCGGAGATTTCCTCCGCCTTTAAGGGCTGTTCGAGATTCAAGTACAAATCCACCCGGTTTGTGCCAAGCTGGTAGGCAAGAAGCACTTCGGCGGTGAGCCGCGGCGATTCGATTTGCTTCTTTTCCAGGAAGTCCTTGGCAGCGGTCAAGAGCTCCCGGACCGTCCAGGAGGATCTCCGTTCCATCAGTTCGTCTCATGTTCTTTCCTGAGGGCCTCGGTCTGGAAGTGTGTGATCAGGGGATCAATCACAAGATCCAACTCTCCCTGCAGCATGGCTTCCAGCTTGTACATGGTCAGACCTATACGGTGGTCGGTGACCCTGCCCTGCGGAAAATTGTACGTTCTTATCCTCTCGCTCCTGTCCCCGGTTCCCACCATGTTCTTTCTTTCCTGGGAGATCCGTGACTGCTGCTCTTCCTGCTGCCGGTCCAGGAGCCGGGACAGAAGGACTTTCATGGCCTTGGCCTTGTTCTTGTGTTGGGACTTCTCGTCTTGGCAAGTGACCACAAGGCCCGAAGGAATGTGGGTGATACGGACGGCGGAGTCCGTGGTATTGACATGCTGGCCGCCATGCCCCGAGGAACGGAAAACATCAATTCGAAGGTCCTCAGGGTCTATCTGAACATCGATTTCCTCGGCCTCCGGCAGGACGGCCACAGTGACCGCCGAAGTATGAATCCGCCCCTGAGTTTCCGTCTCAGGCACCCTCTGCACGCGGTGTACGCCGCTCTCATACTTTAATCTGCTGTACACTCGCTTGCCTTCCACAAGTAATATGACCTCTTTGAATCCTCCGATGCCAGTCAGGTTTTGGCTGAGGATTTCCGTTTTCCAGTTCTGAAGTTCGGCGTACTTTGAATACATCCTGAAAAGATCCGCTGCAAAAAGCGCGGCTTCTTCTCCACCGGTTCCTGCGCGGATTTCCAGCAGAGTATTCTTCTCATCATTTGGATCCGTGGGTAGCAGGAGGACTTTCAGTTCGTTTTCAACCCTGCTCAGCTTTTCAGTGAGCGCCTCAATCTCCTCTCTCGCCAGCTTTCTCATTTCGTGATCGGAATCTTCCAGAATAGGCCGGTTCCCTTCAATCTCATCTCGAATTCTCTTATATTCCCGGAACGCAGTGACAATCGGTGTGAGGGAGCTGTGTTCCTTGGCATATCGCCTGTAAACTTCCTGATCTTGAATGATCTCCGGGAGGGCCAGCTTTCTCTCGAGCTCGTCGTAGCGATCTTCAATCTCTTTGGTCTTTGCAAACATCTGAGAAATCCTTCATCCCGAACACCCGGTGGTCTCCCTCCCCGCACGCAGCCCTGCCCCGGCTTTCGGGCAGCAACCCTCGTACATAGACCGCTGCAAGGGGTTTCCTCGATCGGGGGCCTTCAAAGTTGGTAATGGGAGGAATGGCAATGCAAGAGGAGATGATACCGGGCTTCTGTGAAGCATCAGGGACCTGTAAGTGCCCGGAAAACATTGATGGATGGGCACTACCTGCCGATTGATAAGGGCAGCGGATTCCAAAAGGCGATGGACCCGAAACCTTCCGGGAGATTCCTTGTGGGCAGAGCTCCTGTTCTCCGGTTTCCTGCCTCAGGAAGACGCCCGCCAAAAAAGGAGCCCCGGCTCAAGCCTTTGACCCCTTCCCCTTATCATATTTCGCATACTTCCGTTTGAATCGTTCCACCCGTCCGGCAGAATCCACCAACTTCTGCTTTCCGGTGAAGAAAGGGTGGCACTGAGAGCAGATCTCTACGTGTATTTCCTTTGCTGTGGAGCCGGTTTCGAACGTGTTCCCGCACGCACAATGGACCACCGCTTTGTGATAATCAGGGTGTATTCCTTGCTTCATTAGCTTTCCCTATTCTCCTTTCACTTACCTTTGCCCGCATCATCAGCGGTCATCAAAGCCTCTCCCAGCTGGCTTATTCACTCATTGAAGCCAGAAAATCTTTATTATCCTTCGTACCTCGTATTTTTTCAAGCAAAAATTCCATGCTGTCCACCGGTGTCAGCGGAGCCAGGAGCTTTCTAAGGATCCAGATACGGTTCAGATCCGCCTCCTCCAGGAGCAACTCCTCTTTTCTGGTGCCCGAACGGTTGATGTCTATGGAGGGGAACACTCTCCGATCGCTCAACTTGCGGTCCAAATGGATTTCCATATTCCCTGTGCCCTTGAACTCCTCGAAAATCACCTCGTCCATTCGACTGCCCGTGTCGATCAGAGCCGTGGCGATAATGGTCAGGCTGCCGCCTTCTTCCACATTCCTCGCAGCGCCGAAAAAACGCTTGGGCTTGTGAAGGGCGTTGGAATCCAGACCCCCGGAAAGGATCTTTCCGCTGGGAGGCACCACGGCGTTGTAAGCCCTTGCCAGACGTGTAATGCTGTCAAGAAGGATGAGTACATCCAGCTTGTGCTCCACCAGCCTCTTGGCTTTCTCGACCACCATCTCGGCCACCTGGACATGCCGTTGCGGAGGCTCGTCAAATGTGGAGCTGATCACCTCGGCATCCACGGACCGAAGCATGTCCGTCACCTCTTCGGGCCGTTCATCAATGAGCAACACGATCTTATGGATGCTCTTGTCGTTGGCCGTCACGCTGTTGGCGATGTTCTGAAGGAGCATGGTTTTCCCTGTTCGCGGGGGCGCCACAATCAAACCTCTTTGCCCCTTGCCGATGGGCGTCATCAAGTCCATGATTCTGGAGGAATAGTTGTCGGGCACGTATTCGAGGTTGATCCTTTGCATGGGGTAGAGAGGCGTGAGATTGTCGAAAAGGATCTTCTCCCTCGCTATCTCAGGATCTTCGTGATTCACCTTTTCCACCTTCAAAAGGGCAAAATACCTCTCCGAATCCTTTGGCGGACGAATCTGTCCTGCAATGGTATCTCCGGTTCGAAGATTGAACCTTCTGATCTGCGAAGGAGATATATAGATGTCGTCCGGACCCGGGAGATAGTTCACATCAGGGGCACGCAAAAATCCGAACCCATCCGGGAGAATCTCCAGCACGCCTTCGCCATATATAAGTCCATTGCGTTCCGAATGCGCCTGAAGCAGCGAAAAAATAAGATTCTGCTTCGGCATTCCGGAAGCGCCCTCTATGCGGAACTCCTTGGCCATGTTGGTCAATTCGTTGATCCTCATTTTTTTCAATTCCACAAGATTCATGTTCCATCTCCCTTGAACGGCCCTTAGTTCGGATTCCAGAAAAAAGGGATTTTATAAGATAATCAGACGCTGAGTGAAAAAACCGAGCGAATCTGCCGGAAGAAAATAATCCCGCAGTATTCACCATCCTGGTCCGGATAGCGCGTTCGACATACGAAACCCTGATAGTTGAGTTTGAGAAGGCGCCTCGGCAGAATTGTTATGGAGTCAGTTCAGATATCCGGTCTGTACCGAATCCTCCGAAAGGCAGGAAATCGCTAACAGCCTAACTATAGTAACCAACGATTCCATGTCAAGTATTTATTTGACCGATTTCAGGACAAGGAATCTTCCAAGAAGGACAGTTCTTCCAGCACAAGACGAAAATCCTCCGGCAACGGAGCCTCGAAGTGCATATACCCGTTTCTCGCCGGATGACACAAACCCAGGGCACTCGCATGGAGCATTTGGCGCTTTATGGTCCGGAAGCCCCCCTTCAAATAATGCGGATCCCTCCGAAGCCGTTTTTGCCCGTGTCCGTAAACCGGGTCCCCCACCACCGGGTGTCCCATATGGGAGAGATGCACCCGGATTTGATGTGTCCTCCCGGTCCCCAATGTAACTGAGAGCAGAGAAAATCCGCATTTGAATTCTCTTACCTTCTTCCAAAAGGTCAATGCGTGCTTTCCCCGGTCCAGACACACGGACATTTCCTTTCGTCTGGTCCTGTGCCTGGCAACAGGAAGCTCGATGGTCCCCTCTTGCTCCTTCATCCGTCCATGGACAAGGCAGACGTAAACCTTCTTCACCCGGCCACGCTTGAAACCCTCGACCAGTCTGGCGTGCACCGTGTCATTCCTGGCGATGACCATGAGTCCCGATGTATCCTTATCCAGTCGGTGAACGATCCCCGGTCTCAGGCTCCCTCCCGCAGAAGACAAGCCGCCCGAGTGTCCCAGCAATCCATGAACAAGCGTTCCCGTTGAATGACCCGGCGCTGGATGGACAACCAGCCCGGGAGGTTTGTCCACTACAATAATCGACTCGTCTTCATATACAACTCCGAACTCCACGGCTTCGGGTTCCAGGGTCTTGCTTTCCCGCGGAGGGATCGAGGCGGAGATGTGATCCCCTATTCTCAAATGATACGACGGCTTTGAAGGGACTTCATTCACTCTTACATCGGCATTGCGTATGTGGAACTGGATTTGAGAACGGGAAAGGTCCTTGAAAACTTCGGACAGGAATCGGTCGAGACGGATTCCCTCTCCCGCCTTATCGACCCGGATTTCGTAAACGGTATTCGATTTGCGATCCACTTCGATTGCGCGCCGTTCTTTGTTGAAATTCGAAAGCCTGGACAAGGGGATTTCGCGCGCTCACTGCGGCTTCGTGTTCAACGGATGTGTGATCCCGCTCTGGCTCGTACACTTTCTCGCTGGAACCCCTCGTTCCCATCGACAAGAAGGAACTCCATCACGATCGGGCGTCCGATCCAGAACGGGGAATCCGAGGCATGTCCAAGGCTTTCAGGGATCCGCCGGGGAGGGAGGCGTCTCCCATCCCATCCCTCCTTCGAGACCTTTGCAAAACGCCCCCTTTTGATCAATCTCTGCGTCAGACTCAAATTTC
>CAYVUX010000162.1:0-7418 GCA_964455075.1 uncultured Desulfobacteraceae bacterium
AGTGGTCCAGACGCTATTCAACTATGCCCGGGCCCAGTTCAAGGAGCTGAAAACCTTCTTTTTTCACAATACCATCTACGATACCCTCTGGGAGGATCCGCCCCGTTTGAAAAAGCCTTTCCCCGTGGACAACCTGGTGCGCCTTGACCCGGAAACCCGCTTTGTTATTGTGGGAGACGCCAGCATGGCGCCTTACGAGTTGATGGCCACCGACGGCTCCATCCACCTGGAGGAGCGGTCGTTGAGGCCGAGCTATGAAAGGCTGAACTTCATTGCCAAGACCTTCCCCCATTCGGTGTGGCTGAATCCCAAGATGGCAGGGGAGTGGCCCTACACGCGCACAATCAATATCATCCGGGACATCTTTCCCATGTTTGAACTGAACATCGACGGGCTGGAAAAGGCCGTGACCCACATGATGCAGAACAACTGATCCTGAATACCCGCCTCCCGTGCTTCCCGGCGGGTTGCCGCCAACCCCTTGACTTGGACTAGACAGCCGGGCCCGCCAGCAGCATCTCCCGGCAGACCTGCCCGGGGTCTTTCGCTCCCAACATGCTCATGATCCGACGGAGCTCCTCGGTAATCCCGCCGACCACATCTCGCACACCTTCCGGGCCCGCCACCGCAAGACCGTAAAGCACGGGTCGTCCGAGCCCCACCAGAGAGGCACCGAACGCAAGCCCTTTCACAATGTCGCTTCCCCTCCGAAATCCGCCGTCCACCATCAACACCGTGTTCCCGCTGGTGCTCTCCCGAATCTCGTCCATCACCTGGAAAGGATGGGGAAGGTAGTCCAGGGTGTGCGCACCGTGGTTGGACACCACAATCGCGTCCGCACCCACCTCCATGGATTTGAGGGCATCCGTGCGACCCAGCACCCCTTTGAGAATGAGGGGTCGGGCGACGGCCTTGCGGATCTCCTTCAGCTCCGCAACAGACAGCGGCGAGCAGTCAGAGGCCATCGTCCGGTCATGAATCTTGGTCCCCTGACCCGCATCAATCTCCACGCCAACCCAATGCACCCCGGCCTCCTGGATTTCTTCGAGGGCCTCGAAAACCTTGGTCCGATCTTTAAAGGGCTTAACGTTTGCAGCGATTGGAACGCCGGTATCGGCGAGTTCCCGCAGATTATGAGGGATCGGCGTGCCCGTCCACATAAGGCTCCCGGCTTCCTTGAGGCCCATTGCCACCTGCATCAGCCCCTCGTCGGCGATCGCCGGGATAGGCATGGTCATGGCGGACATGATCACGGGCGTAGAGAGCTCCACGCCGAGAACCCGGCAACGGGTTTCGGACTCCGTGCCGTCAATGCAGCGCTGTTTGAGCGTATATCGATCCAGGACACGACGGTTATTGGCAAGCACGAATTCCGTCTCCACTCCATCCAGCAGGAATCCGATATCCCTTTCCCTCAGATTCCGATCCCCCTCCGCGTAGATCCGACTCAGCTCCATGATCCGAGCTCCTTTCCCCCGTCCATCAATCTTCCTCCGGAATCCACTACCTGCATCAACGCTTCTCTGTCCAGGATCCGGATTTTCCTTCCCTCGGTCTCGATGAGGCCCGCATCCGACATCCTCCTGAGAATTCGTGACAGTGTCTCCGGAATCGTTCCGAGCCATGCTGCCAGCTGGGCCTTTGAAATGTCCAGCAAAAGATCCTGCCCGCCGTGCCGCCGGTCGGAGAGGTACAAGAGGTAAACCGCCAGGCGGCCGGGGACTTCCTTGAGGGACAAGTCCTCGATCAGCGCGGCGAACCTTCGAAGGCGCTTGGAAAGGACCGCAAGCATCTTAAGAGCCACGTCAGGATTCTTCTTGATCAGCCCGACGAACGCGGCACGGGGGAAGAAAAAAATCCGGGACTCCTCCAAGGCCTCCGCGTTGGCCGGGAAATGCTGCCCCGAAAACACCGGAACTTCTCCGAACGGCTCCCCGGGTCCGAAGATATGAAGGATCTGCTCCTTCCCCTCCATGGACACCTTGAAGACCTTTACCCTGCCGCTGATGACGACGTAAAAGCCCGCTCCCTCATCGCCTTCGGAAAAAATATGCCGTCCCTTCGAAAAATGCTTATTCACAACAATCTCCGCCAGGGACTTCAAAAGATCCGGGGGGACTCCTTCAAAAAGATGAATGCGCGCGAGGTGCTCCATCCTATCATGACTTGCCGGAAGGGATCCTGCCTGGTTCATAGCCCTCCTCACAGAAACGGCGATATGCAATCCGTCGGCATAGCCCTTTGCGTCTGATCCCGCCTTCAGGACCACGGTTTTCTCACGCAAACCCATGCTTGCGGATGAGTATGATTTAGGTTACAGGCCTCCCCCAGCGCTGTCAATTACCACGAACGGCTGCGAGGGCCGGCTATAACCCCTGCGCAGGCGAAAATTGGCCTTGAAAAACCCGGCCACCGGCCTCACCTTATAAACCAGACATGGAAGGGCGCAGGGCGTTGACCCCTGCCCAAAAGGCTTGGAAGGAGGCCACAAAAAATGATGCTCATGGAGTTCTCCATCATCCCTTTGGACAAAGGGCCCAGCGTGGGCAAGTATGTGGCGGAGGTGCTCAAGACGGTTGACAAGAGCGGGCTCGACTACCGACTGAATCCCATGGGAACGGTGGTGGAAGGCGAATGGGAGGACCTGTTGGAACTTCTCACCGCTTGTTTCAAGGCCCTGGAAAAGGACTGTGAGCGCGTGAGCCTGCAGGTGAAGTTTGACTACCGCAAGGGCGCCGCCGGCGCTTTGGAGAAAAAGATCCAGAGCGTGGAAGAGAAAGCCGGACGCGTCTTCAAAAAATAGTCGGACGGGGGCACCTCCATCCTATGGGCCCTGAACAGTGCCCGTATCCGGCTTTTTGTTGCATGTCCGGGGAGGCTATGATAGAGCTTAACCGGTTGGTTTTCTAAGGCCTGCGGGGCAGTGCATGTCGGTGGTTACGCGAGAAATTTCGGTTCAAACCACGTCAAAGACGGACGTCTTGGATCTCACCCCTCAAGTGCACCGAGAGGTGAGGGCGGCATCCGTGCGGGATGGAAACGTCACGCTGTTTATCCCGGGGTCCACGGCGGCGCTCACCACCATCGAGTTCGAAAGCGGTGTGATTCGCGATCTCAAGGAGGCCATAGAACGCATGGCCCCGGAAGGCATCCCCTACGAACACAACAAGAGGTGGGGAGACGGCAACGGATACTCTCATGTCCGGGCCGCACTGATTGGACCTTCCCTTTGCATACCCGTTGCTGCGGGAAAAATGACTCTGGGGACATGGCAGCAGATCGTTCTCCTTGATTTTGACAACCGTCCCAGACAGCGCCGCATTGTCTGCCAGATATTTATTGGGTAATGGGCCCCGGGATTCCGGTACGGCCGGGTGCCCGGCACCCGAGCTTTCCGGGAAACGGCACCATCATTTCGAGGAAGTTCATTGGAAAATTCCGCCCGCGAGGGGGCATCAAAGACAAGCAAGAAGCTCACGTTTCCGGACCATGACCTGATCGGAAGCCTCTGCGGGGAGCATAACAGCCATCTGAAATTGCTGGAAACGCGCTCCGGCGTGTCCATTCATGTTCGGGGAAACGAATTCGTCATTCAGGGAGGCGAGTGGGAGATCGCGCTTGCAGAAAATGTTCTCAAACAACTCTACACGCTTCTCAAGGCGGGACGCCCCGTTTACCTCAACGATGTGGAATACGCCGTCAGGATACTCAGCGGGGACCCCTCCGTAGATCTGGAAAAGATCTTCCGCGACGAGGTGTATATCTCTTCAAAGAAGAAGATCATCACTCCCAAAACGATCAACCAGAAGGGGTACATCGACTGCATTCGCCAATACGATATCGTGTTCGGCATCGGCCCGGCAGGAACGGGCAAGACCTACCTGGCCATGGCCATGGCCGTCTCCGCCCTGGTGAAGAAGGAAATCCGGAGGGTGGTTCTTGCCAGGCCGGCTGTAGAGGCGGGCGAGCACCTGGGGTTTCTTCCCGGAGATCTCTATGAAAAGGTGAACCCCTACCTCCGGCCCCTGCACGATGCCCTGCATGACATGATGGATTTCCACGATTCATCGCGTTTAATTCAGCAAGGGGTGGTGGAAGTGGCCCCGTTGGCGTTCATGAGAGGGCGAACCCTTAATGACTCCTTTGTCATCCTGGACGAAGCCCAAAATGCCACGTCCGAGCAAATGAAGATGTTCCTGACTCGCCTGGGATTCAGTTCAAAGGCCGTCATTACCGGGGATGTGACCCAGACCGACCTGCCCGGCGGGAAGAGGTCGGGCCTTATCGAAGCCCGGGAGATCCTCTCCGAAATCAAGGGGATTCGCTTCATCCATTTCACCCGGGATGATGTCGTTCGCCATCCTCTCGTTCAAGAGATCATTGACGCCTACGAGTGGGCGGACACAACGCAGGAAACAAGGAGGCGGGAACATGACCGCCAATAAAGAAGACCGGACAAAACCGCCCCAGAAAAAACCTGCCAAGAGGAGCGAAAAGGAACGGCCCTCTCTGGGGAAGCTTCACCCCCGCGAGACCCGCTGGTGGAGCGCGGAAGCCAAGCGATGGTACATCCTGATCGTGCTCAGCATGATTTTCTCGGTCCTTCTCTTTCCCAACCTCCTGACACAGCACAAGATATACCGGATCGGGGACGTTGCGGAACGCGACATCAAGGCTCCCCGGGAGTTTCTCGTCGAAAACAACGCCCTCACCGAAAAGGACCGGCAGGAGGCCGCAAAGTCGGCTCCGCCGGTCTATGACTTTGATCCTACGGCCACCGACCTCTCCGCCCGGATTCGGGAAGCGTTCCGACTCGGCAGAAACGAGCCTGCAGGGGAGTCCCCTGCGACCCCCGGGCCCGACGAGTCCGGCACGGCCGAAAACGCGACGGGACCAAGCGCCGGGGAAGACGCTCCCCTGAAGGAGCAATTCTTTGATCTCCTGGGGATTTCGCCTGTGGATGCCCTCTACGAAGACCTTGCAGAGGCGGATTTTCCCCCGGAAGTGGAAGCGGCAACGATCCAGCTGCTCAATGAGGTCCTGAGGAAAGGGGTGGTGAGCGATAAAGCCATGCTGATGAGGCAGGGCGACAAGGGCATTGTGCTTCACCACATTCAGTCCGAGAAAGAGTCCTCGGTAACCGACTTGAACCGATTCTATGATCTCGAAGAGGCCAAGGCGTTGTTTGAAGAGCAGCAAGGGGCTCTGGCGGATACATTGGGGACCGAAAAACCGGCGCGCCTGGCCGCGAAGCTTGCAGCGGAGCTCCTCAGGCCCAATCTCACGTTCAACAAACGGGAAACGGAGCTCAAGAAAGAGCAGGCCCGGGAGTCGGTCAAGCCTTCTTATTTCAAGGTGAAAAAGGGCGAGATGCTCGTCCGGGAAGGAGAACGCATTTCGGAGGAGCACCTCCTCAAACTCACCGAGCAGAATAAGTCCATGAAAAGGAAAGACATCGTAGGGATGGCCCCCGCCATGGCCGTCCTGATCGGTTTTCTGCTCATGAGCCTGTATCTGGTGGGATTGATGAACCCGCGTTCTTCCAAGGGCGAGCCGAAAGACCTCCTGTTTGAGGCGATCACGCTCCTGGCCATCTTTCTGGTGGTTATCGCGTGGGATTTCATCTCCCAGGAGGCCAGCCGCGGGTTTGATCTATTCACCCCCAGGACCCTCCTGTTTGCCCTGCCCCTGGCAAGCGGCGCCATGCTCATTTCCGTATTTCAGGGAATGGGGGTGGCGGCTACCTTCTCTCTGGTCTCTTCGGTCCTCGCGTGCCTGGCCTTCGGGGGACAGGTGCAGTTCTTCATCTACTTTTTCGTCAGTTCGCTGGTGGCGGCCCATGGGGTGAAGGTATGCAGGGACAGGGGCATCTTCATCAAGACCGGGCTCAAGGTGGGGGCCGTAAACATGGTCCTGGCCTTTTGTATGGAAGCCCTTTCCGGCTCCATCTATTCCTTTGAAACGGCTGTGGCCCTCGCGGCGGCCTTCTTTGGAGGCATCCTGGTAGGCATTATCGCCACGGGCACCCTGCCTTTGGTGGAGATGTCGTTCGGCTACACGACCGACATCAAACTCCTGGAACTCGCAAACCTGGACGAACCGCTTCTGCGGGAGCTGATGGTCCAGGCCCCGGGGACCTATCACCACAGCGTCATCGTGAGCAACATGGTGGAGGCCACCGCAAAAGATGTGAACGCGAACCCTCTTCTCGCAAAAGTGGCGGCCTACTACCACGATATTGGAAAGATGAGGAAACCCCTCTATTTCGTAGAAAATCAGGAGGACCGGCGAAACAAGCATGAGAAGCTGGCACCTTCCATGAGCGCTCTCATTCTCATCTCGCATGTGAAGGAAGGGGTGGAGTTGGCCAGGAAGCATAAGCTGGGGAGAGAAATTCTCGACATCATCCGGCAGCACCACGGAACCAGCCTGATTACCTATTTCTACGAGAGGGCGAAAACCCAGGCGTCCAAGAAGGAGGGAAAATCCGGCAAGATCAAAGAGGAAGATTTCCGCTATCCCGGGCCGAAGCCTCAGACCAAAGAGGCGGGGCTCATCATGCTGGCGGATGCCGTTGAGGCTGCATCCAGATCCATCAATGAACCTACGGCGGCCAGAATCAGGGGGATGGTGCAAAAAATCATCAACAAGGCCTTTTCGGACGGACAACTGGACGAATGCGAACTGACCCTCAAAGACCTCCACAAGATCGCCAAGAGCTTCAACACGACGCTTTCCGGGATCTTTCATCACAGGATTGAATATCCTGAAATTACCGAGAAAACAATGGGTCAACGGGAGGCCGCCGGGGCCGGCGGCACCCGATCCAAAAAGGTGGAAAATGGCCATCCTGATTCGCATGGACAAGGAGAATCCCGATCTCAAGGAAAGGCAGATCGAGCGGAAGCTGGAGAAAGTCTTAGAAGACTTGGGATTTCATGACAAAGAGCTGAGCGTTCTGCTAACGGACGACGATGGAATTGCAGAACTTAACGCCCGTTACCTGGGGAAAGCCGGCCCCACAAACGTCCTGGCCTTCCCCATGGAAGGCATGGCAGATTCCGGTTTCCAAACCCTTCTGCTGGGAGACGTGGTGGTTTCCATGGATACGGCCCTGCGCGAATCGGCCGAGACGGGGGAGACATGGACCGAATCCCTTGACCGGTTGCTCATACACGGCATCCTGCATCTTGTCGGTTATGATCATAATGCGTCGGCATCGGAAGCGGCGCGCATGGAAGAGGAAGAACAGAGACTACAGAGCCTGATCAGGGAGGTGTAATCGATGGCCCGCTTGGCGGTAAACGTGGATCATGTGGCCACCATTCGAGAGGCCAGAGGGATTGACGAGCCCGACCCGGCACTGGCCGCCGCACGGGGAGCACGGCCTGAACCTGCCGGGGAGCCTGTGGATCTAC
>CAYVUX010000163.1:0-7156 GCA_964455075.1 uncultured Desulfobacteraceae bacterium
TTATTACAAGGAAATACGGCTTCTGTATCAACAAGGCGTAATAAACTCACGCTAGGCCCCCCTAGACCTTGCGGCCCGCTTCCAGCACGCCGCTTTCAATAAGGGCAGGAACAGCAAGAAGTACTCCTGCCCCGGGGATGTTTTCCCCATTTCTGAACAAGGGGGCCGCATCCTTCAAGAATCCCAGACGGGCAAAGGCACGGTCGATGACTCGGTTCGATGGATCAATGTCGTAGCTGACGGTTGGCTTATCTTCCGGCGTGGCAGCTTCAGTGTCGGATACCTCCGCTACCTTTGATAATGACAGAGGTTCCGGTTTCTCAAGTTTGCAGATCTCATTTTCGCTTATGCTCGGTTGAGAGTCTTGCGAAGAACCTTGCACAAAGGGCAATGCCATCTCAGTCGCTTTGGGTGATGACCAACCCATGCGTTTCAGGGCCTTGCGAACGGCATCCTCTTTGAGTCCGAGTCTTGCTGCTATAGCAACATTTGTCAGGCCCTTATTCTTTAAAGCGAGAATGCTCCGCGATTTTGCCTTGTCGATCTTGCGCCCTTCTTTGGGACCCCTTTTTTGAGGAACCAGCGCAGAAATGCCACCTTGCTCAAACCTCTTCTTGGATCGAAAGACTGTCAGCCGTGAGCAGCCAAACGCCGATGCCACCTCCTGTTGACTCGCAAGACCGCTTTCAACAAGATGAATCATCGCATACTGATCGGCTGCCTTATCCCCTTCGGCATAGTGGAAAAGAGGAATGCCGTTGGCAAAGACAACCTTCATATCTCCTTCTTGGCGGTGATTGCATCTTCCATTGATCTGGATGGTAGAAGGAGTGTTTTCAGTTTCGTTCAGCAGACTCGTCTGTTGTGTTTCCATAAGCACAGGATATGTTGAAAACGCCCAGATTGCCAAGAGAATAACGTATCAGCAATTTTTCCGATCGCGCCCTGCCAAACTCCTCGGTTTACAGGCCTATGTCAGGAGGTCTGAAATTACCCCTCGTCTTGGGAACGTACTGCAAACGCTCTTCCGCCGGAACTGTCGCGTGAGCGCCAACCTCCCATGCCACTGCCGAATCCAAAACCGAAAGCATCCGAGGAAAGCATGGTTCCCCCTGCCCAAACCCACCAACCACTGGTCTCTAGTAGAGGCGTCATATTACGGTTCCCTGCCCCCCTTTTATAAAGATGCTCCAATTCTTCTACGGTGGGCATCCGCCAGTTTCCTCCATCAAGGTCGAGATTTTCCACCCACGATCTGGCTTCATCCCAGCTAGTGGTTTTGTCAGGCCCCACCTTCCACTCAAGTCCTGTATCTGTATCTCTAACGATACCGTTACTGTAAGCCACATACGGTCCGTCGCGCCTAATTACTTTTTCTTTCAATGACGAGGGTCGAGAGGATAAGGACTTCTGGGGAGTACGCACCGCTTCAAATCGCTCAGTCTCTGATCCGGTCTCTTTCTTCTCAATCTCAACCTTTAGAGTGCGCATCCGCTTATCTCTCACGATCCGACCCACAAGGTTTTTTGCGATGGATGAGGCGGCAATATCTGTTGCTTCGGTCATTGTCCTGCTTAGCCGAGATACGGGGAATAGTGTGATACCTAGGTCCCGAGTGCCTCTTACAATATCCTGAACCCTGAACGTCGAAAATCGGGGACCCGTCACCTCCAATTCAGCCTCCAACGTCGTATAGCCTTTTCCGGCTGCGACTAAGACGGGAAGCCCCTTGAATTCGTATCCAGTGTCCTTATCAGCGAATTGCCAGTCCATTAGTTCAATTACGATATCCGCCTCACCAGCACTGCGTTTTTCCTGCATAAATTTGACATCCATGAATTTGTTCTTACAAGCACCTACCAGTGCTTGTGAAAGAGATTCTCCCACTGGCCTGAGAAGGGGAAGGGGTGAGGGTGCGGCTCCAACGTTCAATCCAGGAATTTCTGTGCCCCTTTTTCTTAGAGATTCGGATACTACGACAGCACACGTCAAAGGGATTCTACTTCGAGGGGACTCCTTAATGTTTTGACCTGAGGTTGGCCCAGACTCTGCGGGTTTATACGTCTCTCGAAAAACATGGCCTGCAAGGGCTATGAAACCAATGACTATAAAAACTAAGATCAAAACTTTAAATATATCTTTCATGTTTTTTTCCTCTAGCAGTCTGTCGGTCTTAAGATCCTAATTTGAGGTTCATTCTGGGAGCATTTTTCTGTCTGGCCCATTCCGGCTGCTGGATCGTGGCACCCAAGAGGTCGTTGGTTCGGTTATTGAGTCATTCTGCTTGATTGGGGTCGTAATCCTACCCCACATTATTACTTAATCTTCCATGCTCTTTGATATTATGGCAAACTTAAGGCATGCAACCTCTTGATGTTGTACGCCATGCAGACCAGATCCCATTCTCCTGCAACCCGTTCGAGGTCCCGCAGAAGGAACTGGCGGAAACCCATGACTGCCTTGATGATGCCGAAGGCAGGCTCGACCGTGCATTTCCTCTTGGCGTATACCGCCTTACCTGCAATCGTTTTCAACCGGTGTCTCATCTCGGCTACCGGGTCCGCAGGGTCAGTCAGGGGCTCAGGCTCGGTGAACCTGTCCTGGAGAGGCGCATTGTGCTGCTGCCGCTCGGCGGCAATATAGGGGACGATTTCATTGGTTTCGCATTCCTCTACATTGTCTGTGCTGAAGTAGCCGGCATCGGCCAGCAGCTTGTCAACGGCGCCAAGCTTCTCCGGTAGGCGCGAGAGGTTTTCCACTGCAGGAGTTGCCTCCAGTTTATCGTTGCTTTGCTGGGTGATGTGGCTTTCCACAACGAGCATGGAGTCGATGTCCACGGCGGCCTGGCCGTTGTAGGCTTGCTCAAAGCCCCCTCCCTGCGAGGGCATGATCCTCGAGTCGCTGTCAGTGAGGTTGACCTGGTCCTTGCTTTTGGGTCCCGGTTCAGGGGGTGTGGGCGGGCGGCCTTTTGGCTTTTTCCCGGTCTCTTTTTCTTTGGCGTTGCGCGCGGCAAGCTTTTCCTTATAGGATTGCTGCTCTTTTACGAAGCGCTCAGCCGCACGCTGCTCTATTTGGGCCTTGGCCGCGGCAATGGCTTCGAGCCGCGATTCCCGACGGGCCAGCTCCTCGGGGATGTTCATGCCTTCGGGCAGATCTTCTTTGTCGGCTTGCTTCGCTTTGCCCAGCAGTTCTTTGATTTCCTCCTTGAGCTGGTTTTCCAGCTTGCGGGCATAGCCCCAACTCAAAGCATGATGTTTCGAGGCATTGGCTTTGATCTTGGTGCCGTCCAGGCTGACGCTGCCCAGTTTCAAGATCCCCATTTCATGGGCAATGAGCAAAATCTGGACGAACAGCGCCTTCAGTTCTTTGAGAAATCGCCTGCGGAACGAAGCGATGGTGTCGTGATCGGGGTGGGTGTTGACGGCAATATACCGAAAGGCCACTGAATCGTAGGTCGCCTGTTCGATCTTTCTGCTGGAAAAGACCCCTGTTGCGTAGGCATAAAAAAGCAACGCTACCATGATGCCCGGGGGATAGGCATCCGAACCTCTTCCCGCATAGGCGTTTCTTATAGACGACAGGTCGAGTCGGCTGACGATATCTACCACGAACCGGGAGAGGTGATTTTCAGGCACCCAGTCATCCACAGATGGCGGCATGAGAAAAAGGGTGTCGCGATCACAATCTTTAGACCGTGGCTCCATAGTCATTTAGACCCCTTGTGAATTTCGATTACGATAAAATTAACTAATTGACTTTATTGTATAATTCTATCGAAATCCAACGGGAAAAGCAAGGAAAAAATCGTCCTGGAAGTGATCTTTTTTGGATCATGTTCCGTTCGCCAACAAATGACTCGGACATGCTCGATCATGACCCGCACAGTAAGTCCGACAGACTGCTAGCTGCTACATATCGGTCTAATGCGCATCCACATCGAAGTGCTTTTCGCGCACGTGCAAGGCCGCAATTCAGAAGTTCCGCCGTGATTCCGATTTTGTCTTCCTGCACCCGCAGATTGCTGACCATATGGGCTGCAGCGAACGACTACGTTTGTGCTTCAAGAAACTTCTCAATGGCCCTTGTTACCGCGTCCGGTTGCTCCACCGTGCAAAGATGTCCCGCCTCGGGGATTATCACCAGCTTTGCCTCGCGGATTTTTTCGGCGATCCGTCTTGCTTTCGCAACAGGCGTTGCCGCATCCTCCTCGCCCACGATCACCCGCGTGGGGGTTTTGATATTCGGGAGTTCCTCGTAAACGCTCGCCCTCCCAAATATGCCCTGCCCGAACTTCACCATGGCCTTCCGGTTATTGGCCATAAGCCGTCTCTTCCACTCCTGCACCTCCTCTCTTCTTGCCGGGTCAGCGAGGAACTTCTTGGTAAAAAATATCGGTATCACCCGGCCTGCCACAGGTCGATATCCGAACCACCGCACAATAAACATGAGAATCTTGTACTGCTTGAGGCTCTCCTCGGGCTCCGCTTCCGCGGACGTGTCCATCAGGACCAGCGATTTGACGAGTTCGGGTTCCCTGATTGCAATCCGGAGGCCGATAAATCCTCCGGTAGAAAGCCCCACGAAATGGCACGGCGCACAATCCATGGCTTTCATAAATTCTACGGCATCAGCATAGAGGTTTTCCATGTCATAGCCGCCCGCGGTCACCTCGCTTTGGCCGTGACCGCGGTGGTCGAATGCGAGACAGCGGAATTTCTCTTTCAACGCCTCCATCTGGGGGAGAAAGTGCCTGTGGTCCACCAGGTAGCTGTGAGAGAATACGATCGTTTCCGCACCCGAACCCATCTCCTCGTAAAAGAGCGTAGCCCCGTTGACCCTGACCGTCGGCATCGCGTGACCTCCTTTCCGGACTTCCCAGGAGCCTCTCGGACAACATCAAGATGCAAGCCTTCCGCAGACCTGAGGAATTCCCGCTTCAGCGCGGACATAAGTGTTTTCCGACAGGCTTCTTACAAACTTCGAGTCCTTCCCTGCACTTTTTCCGGTTCATCCGGAATTTGACACCTTTAGAATTCAGACAGCTCTTAACAAGTCGGAACTTCCCAGTTTGTCCGCTCTTTCTCTTGTTCTTTTTCAGTGGCTTTCGAGCGTGTGTCGCAATTTGAAAAAACGTCATTCCGGACGAACGACGCGTAGCAAAGAGAGATCCGGAACCCAGGAAAATGCCATCATATCGAAAACTTCTGGATCCCGGCTCGCGCCCCGTTTCACGGGACTTGGCCGGGATGACGACTTGCGATACAGCCTCTTCCGCCTGAATGACGGCCTGAATCCTCACGCCAAAATTGCGACTCCAAGGAAAACCGGTTGGCCTTTTTTTCTTTGTGAACCTTTAGGTATCCGTTTTCCAGAAGAGCCCTTTCTCTCCCAGCCGTCCGCTCCCCATTCATGGAAAATCGCGGCGGTCGCCCTAAAGGCTTGCGCGGAGCCTCCTGTTTCAGGGACCTTCCCCTCCGCAGCACATCCCGAAAAGACCCATCATCAGGGGGATGGAAACAAGGGATACGGCAAAGCTCGAAAACATGAACTGATTGACGATTTGTCTTTTTCCGCCGGCCCGCTCCGTCAATATGGGGACCGCTGTAACCGGAGGGACCGCGGCCTGAAGGATCATCAGGAGCGCGACGTGCTGCGGCGGGCGGACAACGACAAGCACCCCGAGGGCTGCAAGCGGGAACAGAAAATTTTTGACCAGAACGAATTTTCCCACCTCCAGCGGATAAAGTCTGCCCTTCTCCTTGAAGTCCACGTACATGTTCCCGCCGAGGATCAACATGAGGAGTGGAAGGGCCGTGTCGCCCACCATTCGGAGCGCCGAAAGCGCAAATTCGGGGATCAGGCCCTCGGCTCCCAAAAGCCGGAGGCCGGTCGCGGCCGCCGTTGCCAAAAGCACCCTGTTGATAATTTTGCCCCAGTCGAGGGCCCTGGTCGTTTTCCCGAAGAACAAGTGCGCCGTGCTGAATAAGAGGGACGGGAAAAAGAGCATGAAAAAAAAGAGCTCCACAATATACGGAGAATCGCCGCCGTACATCCCGGCAAGAATGGCCAGCGGGAAAAACAGCCCGTTTTGAAAAAAGAGGCTCACTGCGAATTCTCTGCGGGTTTCACGACGAGAGAGAAGGGAAAAGAGCGCCGTGAGGCCGGCGAGGAAGATCGTGAACCCCGCCCACCAGAGGGGGAGGAGCCACCAGTCCGGGAACTCCGACGGCTTGAAGTTCTGAAGGATATTCACGAAGATGAGGCTCGGAAGAGAAATCTCCAGGGCCAGGATGGAAAGGACCCCCAGGGCTTCCCCGGGCAATATGCGCCTGCCGATAACCCACAGACCGAGCATCCCGATGCCCAAAAGCAGCGCCACCGACTCAAATGTGGAGACCAGAACATGCGCGCTCACTTGTCGTTCCTAGCCTTTCCCCCGCCCGTATCGAGTCATTTCCAAAAAGGCCCTCCCCTTTCCCGGTCTTTGTACCTTGAAGCGCCCTCTACAGCACGCCCCTCTTCTGGGCCATCAGCATCATCTGCTCCGCCATGCTGGTTGGCGGGACGCGCGTCCGGGCTTCCGGTTTGGCCTCCAGGCTGAGCGCTTCCTCGGGACAGGTGGTGACGCACAAACCGCATCCGATGCAGCGGTCGGCATCGATGACCGCCGTTCCGTCCCGGTTCACGGCTATGGCATTCATCTGGCATCGCTCCAGGCATGTCTCACAGCCCGTGCAGTCCTCTTCGGAAACAACGGCCCGGTAATTGGAGATCACCAGTTCCGCAGGTCGGGGGTGCTTTTTCAGTGCCACCAGCACCCCGCAGCAGTCGCCGCAGCAATTGCACATCCCGCTCGGGTTCTGGGCCGTCGCCGGTTGCGTCACCAGGCCGGCCTCACGGCACCGCGACAGGATCTCCACCGCCTCGTCGAAACCCACTTCCCGGCCCAAGCCGCGATCCAGGTAATACTGCCCCATGGACCCGAACATGAAGCAGGCCTCCATGGGCTTGCCGCATCCCTTCCCCACAACCTCGGCCCGTTTTCTGCAAATGCAGTCCGCAACCACAATGCGGGGCTTCGCGCGCAGAATCTCGACCGCGTCATCGTAAGCCGCCACGTGCCTTGACACGTCAATGGACCGGTGGACCGGAATCG
>CAYVUX010000163.1:7166-7404 GCA_964455075.1 uncultured Desulfobacteraceae bacterium
CAGAAAATAGTCCGCGCTTTTCTGCATGGCCTTGTCGAATGCCTCTTCGGAATACGCTTCCACCATCTCGGCCAGGGTCCGGCCCAGGTCTTTTACCTGGAACTCAAAAAGCCCGTGCACAAAGGGGATGGCGCCGTACTTGGCTCCTTCAGGCCTTTTCAGGCGGAATAGCAGGCCCTTCCCGGCCATGGCATCGAGCCGGGCAGCGGTTTCGTCAACGGACCTGCCGATCCGGGTG
>CAYVUX010000164.1:0-6523 GCA_964455075.1 uncultured Desulfobacteraceae bacterium
TTCGCGGTATCAAGTTTGAGGCCGGGGAGGGAGGCGTCGAACGGGTCCTCATTTCTCTCGACCGCCCGGTCCCGCCGAAGATTTTCCGCCTGGAAGGAGAGAAACCCCGGGTGGTCGTGGACGTCAAGGACGTGGAATTCTGGACCGGCCCAAATGTCACAATCATTGAGGGAAAATACGTCCTCAGGGTTAGGACCCATCTCTATACCGACAGTCACCGGCTCCGTGTTGTGATGGATCTCCAGGAGGACAAGGACTACGTGATCAAGCCGATCTTTTACAAATCGCAAGGGGCTTTCGTCGTGGAGGTACGGGAGGCGGCATACTGAAGCACGGAAACGAAGAAGAAAGAGTCGAACACATCAAATGGCGGGAATCCGACAGCCTCCTGGGACTCTGTCGGATTCCCGCCTTGTTGGAGGATGTTGGAAAGCACCCGGACGCAACGCGTCCACAGACCTCAGGAATGACTAGGACTTACAGTGCGCCGCATTGACGAAGGTCAAGGGTAACGCCGCTCATGCGATCCTGCTTCGGGGGAGAGATGGGTGTTCTCCAACAGCGTCCTAGAAAATGGCATCACTCGGGCAGTTGCTGATGCAGGTCATGCACTTGATACACTTTGTTCTGTTAATGGAAGCGGGTTTTTTCTTCTCCCATTCCACCGCGTCGGCAGGGCAGTGCTTATAGCAGAGCCCACACCGGATACAGAGCTCTTTATCCACCTTGAATTCCAACAGTGCGGCACACCTCTTCGCGGGGCACTTCTTTTCGTAGACATGGGCCTCGTACTCGTCCCTGAAGTACTGGAGGGTGGACAGCACCGGGTTGGGCCCGGTTTGACCCAGACCACAAAGCGCTGAATCCTGGATGACCTCGCTCAAACTTTCCAGCAGCCCGATATCTTCCGGTTCCCCGCGGCCCTCCGTGATTTTATTAAGCAGTTCGAGCATCCGACGGGTTCCCTCCCGGCACGGGGTGCACTTGCCGCAGGATTCGTCCTGGATAAAATCCATGAAGAACCGGGCCATGTCCACCATGCATGTGTGGTTGTCCATGACAATCATCCCGCCTGATCCCATGATCGCGCCCACCTTGGCAATGGACTCGTAGTCCACGGGGGTGTCCAGGTACTCCTCCGGAACGCATCCGCCCGACGGTCCACCGAGCTGCACGGCCTTGAACTTCCGCTTCTTCGGAATCCCGCCTCCGACCTCGAAGATGATCTCCCGAAGCGGGGTGCCCATGGGGACCTCCACCAGGCCGATGTTCTGAACGGCCCCGGTCAGCGCGAACACTTTCGTGCCCTTGCTCCCCTCCGTCCCGATGCTCGCGTACCAATCGCCCCCGTTGGTGATGATCTGCGCGACATTGGCGTATGTCTCCACGTTGTTCAAAACCGTGGGTTTATTCCACAGCCCCTGGTTGGCCGGAAAGGGCGGGCGCGGACGCGGCATGCCGCGCTTTCCCTCAATGGAGTGCATCAGGGCGGTCTCCTCGCCGCACACAAAGGCCCCGGCCCCGCGATAGACCCCTAGATCGAATTCGAACCCGCTTCCCAGGATGTCCTTTCCCAGGAGCCCATACTCGCGCGCCTGAGAGATGGCGATGTCCAGACGACGAAGCGCCAGCGGATACTCGGCCCGGCAGTAGATGTAGCCCTGGCTGGCGCCCACCGCCTTGGCCGCAATGATCATGCCTTCCAGCACGGCGTGGGGATCCGCCTCGAGCACGCTCCGGTCCATGAAGGCCCCGGGATCGCCCTCGTCCGCATTGCACAAAACGTATTTCGTATCGCCCGAGGCCTTGTGGGCGAACTCCCACTTCAACCCGGTGGGAAACCCGGCGCCGCCTCGTCCCCGAAGCCCGGACTTCTTGACCTCCTCGATGATCTCTTCTGGCGTCATCTCCAGGAGGGCCTTGCCGGCTCCCATGTACCCGTCCCCGGCGATGTACTCGTCGATCTGCTCGGGATCGATCGCGCCTCGGTTTTTCAGGACAATGAGCTCCTGGCGGGAGTAAAACGGGATGTCCCCCATCACGGGGATGCTCTCGGCACTGGCCTGGTCCTTGTGAAAATACTTCTTGACGGGACGGCCCTTGAGGAAGTGCTCCTCCACCAGGTAGGGCATGTCTTTCGCTCGAAGCTTCTCGTAGAAAATCCCTTCGGGCTGGACAACGGCGACCGGGCCCTGCGCGCAAAAGCCGTTGCAGCCTGTCTCGATGATCCGTATTTCCCGATCCAGCCCGTGGCGCTCGATCTCTGTTTTCAGCGCTTCCTTGACCTCCTCGCTCCCGGAGGCCCGGCACCCGGTTCCGCCACACAGCATGATTTCCGTCCGATAGGTACTCATCTAACCCCCCTGCCTTCCAAGAGTCCACCGTCGGCCGACCGTCTCAGGCCTTTCCGGCGGCATGGATCCCCTACGGCATCCGGGCCAGCGCAAAGTCCGTCTGCACCTCTCCGTGCAGGACATGTCGCTTGAAGACCTGACGCATCTTGTTCCGGTCCATGTGCTGATAGATCACCGGCTCCTGCCCCATCATCTCCACTGTGACATTGGGCTCGCTACTGCACATGCCCGCACAGCCGGAATTCACGACACGGATGTCGTCCCGGCCGCTCTCGGCCAGCTCCTCGAGCAGCGCATCCATAACCTCTCTCGCTCCGGCCGCAATACCGCATGTCCCCATGTGAACCGTGATCTTGACAGTGGCCTGACCGTCCCTGAGGGCCGTGGATTTTTTGGCCTTTTCCTTGATCTTCTTGAGATCGTCAATCGTGAGCTTTGCCATCTCATCCTCCCACCTTGAAACACTTCGCGTCCTTATCCGCTATCCCGGGTCCCTTCCCTGCCATTCCGACCTGTTTGCGCAGTCCCGCAGCAGAAAAGACCTCGCCACACTTATGTCTCCGTCAGGAATTCACGGATCGTCTGCCTCAGGTAACGAATCACCTCCGGGTGATGGATCGGTACGCCTTGAAGCTCTTCCTTGATCTCCCGCGTGTCCAGCTCAAGGCGCTTGTCGCCGATGACATGCGTGTAGCAAAAGTCCACATTCCCGTACCCCGCGATCAGCGAGATCAGGGTCCCGGCCATGTCGCCAAGCGGAGGCCGGTCAATGTGGTCCAGCTGAAACGTGGCCTTCACCTCGGTTCCCGCGCCCTCCCGGGATCGAAGCTCGAAATCTCCTTCCGAGCGCCGGGCGGCCTCCCGAAAGAGGCTGAGCCCGAGCCCCACGCGCCTCGTGGTCCTCGTGGTGAAAAACGGGTCCACGATCTCCGGGATCTTGTCCTCTGGAATCCCGTGCCCGTTGTCGGCGATGACCACCTCCAGGCGGTTTGCTTTCGAATCCTCCGTAATGGATATTCGGATCCGGTTTGCCCCGGCCCGGAGGCCGTTTTCCGCAACATCCAGAATGTGAAGAGAAAGATCCCTCAGTTTTCCCCTCCCGGCCGATTTTGCTGTCCCGTTCATTCCTTATCCGGGTCCGGCCGGAAATTCAACCCTCCTGCCCCCGGATTCCTGAAAGGCCCGTTTCAGCTCGTCCACGGTGGGTTCCTCGATCCAGAACCAGGTTTCCACCGCTCCGACATCCTCGATCTGATGGGCGTCCGATGACGTGATCCTTCCCAGGCCCTTGGGTACCGTTCCGAAATCCCTCTCCAACAACTCCACGGAACCGTGCCGTGAGATCTCCAGAGCGTCCAGATCGAGGTCGTCCGGCAAAAACCCGAGCTGCCCGATCACGCTGTAGCTGGGCCGGTCCACATGCGCGGCCACGCTCAAGCCCTCGAGTCGGTGCACTTCTCGAACCACTTCATAAAGATCCATTTGGACCGCTCCGATGAGCAGCCGGTCATTGAACCCCTCCACCTCGTCGAACTCGTTGGCCACGACCTGGTCACCGAACACATCAGGGCGGTTCGTCCCCTGAAGCCGGCGGTAAACGTTCTCCTGCATGGCCAAGGCCTGCTCCTCCGTGTCGAAGATCGCCAGGATGTGTGCCTCCTCGGCCGAGTTGATCTCCATCCCCGGGAAAACCGCAAGCCCCCGCTCTTTTCCGGCCCTCATGGCGGCTCCCACGTTCTCGGCCGAGTTGTGATCGCACAGGGCGATGAGATCGAGGCCCTGTGCAAGGCTTCTTTCTACAACGGCCTTGGGGCTCATTTCGAGCTCGGCGCAGGGGGAAAGGCAGGAATGGATGTGGAGGTCGGCCCGGAACCGCTTCATTCCTCCGTCCCGCCGATTCCCGCCGCAAAAAGCAAGCCGGCCGTCTCATAGGCGGTTCGGGGAGTCACCAGGATGGGGATGCCTTCCTCGTCCGCCTTGGCCTTCGTATCCTCGTCCGGCATCCGGCCGTTCGCCAGGACGATACCGGCGAGCTCCCTCAAGACGGCCACTCCCACGATGTTCTTGTGGGACTGGATGGTCAACCACAGTGCGCCTTCCCCGGCGTTCGCCATCACGTCACTGAGCAGATCGCCGCAATACCCTCCGCGGATCTCCCGCTCCAAACCACTCCCTCCGGCCACCAGTCTCGCGTCGATTTGCCCGATCCAGTCACGAATCCGCACAGGGTATCTCCTTTGAGCCGCGGCTCTTAAAATAAATGCAGTTTTCCAACCGGGCCTTCCCGGCCACCACATCCTCGGCAAAGGTGCGACAGCCGGGCGAGCCGCACACGCCGCAGTGCTTCATCGGCAGCTTCTTCAGGATGCATTCCACCTGTCTCTGCTGCTCAATCCTTTCGGCCACATCAAGGGCCGGGTGCTCCCGGGCCATGGGGCGAATCTCCCGTTCGGCCTGGAACCATCCTTCCCTGTAGAGATCCTGAACATACTTCCTCTTTATCCGGCGCTCCACCCCGAACATGCGGACAAACCTTCCAACGAGCTGCTTGGTCTGATACCGGTCCGCCACGGTAAAGGGCCCGCCCACGCATCCCTCGTTGCAGATCCGGCATTCCAGGTACTCGATGTGATCGAGAAGGCCCATTTCCGCCCGCTCCAGGTAGCGGATCGTCTCGTGGACCCCGGATACGGCGATGGACGTCGCGTCGATGCCCGCGATCTCCCCTTCGGAAAGCCCCCATCCAAGGCCCATGCCCCCGGAGTAATGAAGTACCCGGTCCTCCTCGACCTCCTGCATGGCCCTGGAAAGCTCGTCGTGAATGGTGCAGATGCCCACGGCCCTATCCCCGCTCCGGGGATCCTCCTCCCGAATCATCACCGCCGGGCACGGAGCGATGTGTAGCAGCTTGATGTCCGTCTCGGGACAGCCGCGCTTGGCCGCCAGGCGGCGCTTCGCCTCCCGGGTGACGATCTCCCGGGGCGTAGCCAGGGGAGGGATGTGCGGGACAAGGCTGGGAAACCGGTAAAGGATGATTTGCAGGACCGCGGGGCACACGGCCGAGATCAGGGGGAAAGGGGGATTCTCACACCGCCGCTGGTCCCGAATGTAGAGCTCCATGGCGTAATCGTAAATCTCGGTGGTATACGCCTGGTCATGGACATAGGAAAAGCCCATCTTTCGAAGGCCGAGAAGGATGTCATTGGGCAGGTACTCTTCCCCGAACTGGGAGTAGAGCACGGTCGAGGGGCAGACGACATATTCGGAGCGGTCCTCCAGGTTGAAATCCCCCGCGGAAACCCCTCGAATCGCACCCCGGGGACAGACCCGGGCGCATTCCATGCAATCGACGCAAACGCCTTCGATACGGGCCACGCCGTCCCTCAGGCGAATCGCCCTCAGGGGGCAGGCCTTCATGCAGAGCACGCACCCGTTGCACAGGTTCTCGTCGATCTCCACGTAATGAACGGGCTCTGTTTTCACTTCCGATCTACCCCACAACTTCCCCTGCTTCGAAGTGCATGATCAAACGGGTCCCCTTGCCCTCAGCGGATTCCAGGTCCAGGGTGTCGGCGTTCTTTTTGATGTTTGGGAGGCCCATCCCGGCACCAAAACCCATCTCCTGGTGCTCCGGCTTGGCCGTGGAGTAGCCGGGCGTCAACGCCTTTTCAATATCCGCGATCCCCGGTCCATCGTCCCGGCATTCCAGGGCGATCCGCTCGGGCTCTACACGCAGGGTCATCTCCCCGTCCCCCCCGTGCATCACGACGTTCATCTCGGCCTCGTAGGCGCAAATGGAGATCCGCCGAATGAGCGCCGGTGCAAAACCGATCTTCTTCAGGATGCCCTGGACTTCCAGCGAAACCTCCCCCGCGTTCACGAAGTCGTTGGCCGTGATATTGAACTTCCGTTCCAGCAAGGGCATGCGCAGCACCGCCGTAATGGAGAGCAGGGGATTCCCTTCCAGAAATTCCCGGGACCTCGACCCCCGAAGGGCCGTCTTTCCCGAATGCATGCGGGTTGCCCTCCCGGTGTCCGGGTTCTCCTCTACACGAGTTCATCCACCCCCTTGAGGCCCGCCAGGGAGAGCTTTCCACATACCGTAAACATGGTGTACGGAGTCCTGACCAGCGGGATCCCGTGTTCGCGGGCCCGGGCGACCAGGTCCT
>CAYVUX010000164.1:6533-7401 GCA_964455075.1 uncultured Desulfobacteraceae bacterium
TTGGCAATCACCGAGGCGCGAATGACCTGGGCATTGTTCAGCCCGGTGATCAATATTGACCCTGAGACAGGCCCTCTCAAGATATCGCTCATTAAATCGCTGGCCGTGCAGAACTCGAAGGAAAGATCCGGTTGCTCCTGTCCCACAACGATTTTGGCATCCAGCAGTTCCACCAGCTCCTTCAGTTTCATGGTCATGTTCAGCATGCCCTTCTACTCGTAGCGCTCGAGAATGTCCAGCACGCGATCCGGTGTCACGCCGCCGTGTGTATCTTCGTCGACCACCATCACCGGAGCGAGTCCGCAGGCCCCGAGACAACGGACGGCTTCCAGGGAAAAGCGCCGATCCTCCGTCGTCCTTCCCACCTCCAACTGCATCTTGTTCTTAAGGCGGCTCATGACCTCCGCGATACCGCGCACATAGCACGCGGTCCCCATGCAAACCTTGACGGTGTGCCTGCCCTTCGGGATCATCGAGAAAAAGGAATAAAACGTCACCACTCCGTAAACCGTGCTGCCCGGAATGTTCAACCTCTCCGAAATATAATCCTGGAGTTCCACGGGCAGATACCCCGTGACTCCCTGGCACTCCTCTAGCGCGGGGATCAGGCACCCGGGTCTCCCCTTGTGCCGATCCAAAATTTCATCCACCTGCTGCATCATTTCGCTTGTCAAATCCGGATTCGCGGCTTCCAGGTCCGCAGCGTGCTGCATGATCTTAATCTCCTCCAATACGTCATGGCGTTTTCCAAGAGCCCCTGACGGGGTCTCTCGACTTCCCCCGCCCTCACGGCCCTCTTCCGAGCACACCGGTGCTAAGGGCTCACTCAAAAATAACTTCCCATTTTCCCATCTCAGCTTCGGGCCAT
>CAYVUX010000165.1:0-7373 GCA_964455075.1 uncultured Desulfobacteraceae bacterium
ACTCCAGAAGTATACCGAATCGCAGACGCCTTTCAAGACCGAGGAAATCCAATATCGAAAGGGGGCTCTAAAGCTGAGGCTCTTTGCCGAAGAGGCCCGTGCCCTGGGGCTGGACAGCAAAGACGCGGGTGAGGAAGACTCGATGACCGTCGAGCGAATGGTCGGCCTCATGCGGCTCTATCTCGCCAAAGTCATGATGGAATACCCCCTGGATGACCTGGTGTTCGAATCCTACTACCGGGCCCATCCCGATGAAATGGAGGACCCCCTGGACGATGCCGTGAAACAGGAGATCCGAAGGAAGATTATGGAAAAGAAGATGCCGCTTCTGATCGCCCAGCACTACGAGTTGCTGAAGCTCAAGTACGACGCCCGTCTTTGCGGGGCCGAAGGAGATCCCTGCCGATGAAGGAGCGGTTGCACCAAGGCCTTTTTGGGCGCCTGGGGGCGGTGCTCGCTACGGCACTGGCCCTGAGCATGACCGCGGCGTGCGCCACAACGCCTCGTGAAAAAACGCCGGATGTGGAGGTGTTTGTCCGGCTGGGGCAGGACGCGGCGAAAGAAGGAGAGCGCTTCTGGCCGGATGAGGACCTGGCTGAGAGATTTGAACGGTACTGGACGCTTCGATTCGCGGGCCTCTGGAGAGAGGATTTCGAGTTGGAAGCGCCCTACTTCCGGGAGATGGTCGAGCCCAATAAGTACGAGCTCTATTTGCACAAGGCCCGGCGCAAAGAACCGGTGAAGATTGAACTACGCCGGCTGGAGAAGGTCACGGAACACCTCGTCGCGATAGGCTTTTACCTGGAACTCCGGGGAAAAGGGGAGCCGGACCGCCGGATATTCATGAAAGACCGGTGGGTCATGGCCGGAGACCGGTGGTTCCACGTGATGCGGGACCCCTTCTTTTTCGGCGGCGGACTTGGGATCCGGCAGGGCCTGGGAGCCCTCTAGTCTATGGGGTGCGGCCGGTTGCGGCCGCGCGGTTTGCGCAAGCAGTGAAATATCGAACGAGAAAGGAGGTGGATCGCGGAGAAGGCAGCAACACGAAAGCGGTATTTATAGGCATGAGTGTGGTGAAAGACAACGTTCAAACTGAAGATGAAACATTTCCAAAGGAGGAAAGAGAATGAAGAAACTCACGGGATGTATTGTTTTCCTGATGGCCCTGTGCATGTTCTCCGGCGCTGCCATGGCCTGGGATAACACGGAGCATGTGACGCTGGCTCCCAACGGTGTCGGCGACATGCTTCATTATCCGATGATTCTCGCGCTCGACGGCGGCTGGGAAACCAAGATCGTGGTGGTGAACACGAGCCCCACCATCGGGGTGGTGTGCAAAGTGGTCATCCGGAGCGGCGCCTACAGCCAGGAGCTCCTGGACTTCCTGATCTATCTCTCGCCCACGGACGTATGGTGGGGAACCATCCGGTACGGGGCATCCGGGCCGGAGCTCTACAGCACGGACGACAGTGTCCAGTATCGTTTCGGGACCACGCTGGATACCTTTGCGAGCGAGGAAAACCCGTTTATCGCACCGCTCGATCCCCTCGGCAACCTGTGCCCCGGGGACAGTGACAGCATCGTGTATGCCAACATCTTTGAGGCCTGGTGGCTCGACTACGGGACTTCCCCCATTGCCAAGGACGTCATCTACGGCGACTACTGGGCTGCGGGCGCGGACTTCGGAAACGGGACCGCCAACGTGCTCTACGGGTTCTACGAGCTCATGAATGCCGCCCTTTCCTGGATGGGGTCTCAAAGGGCCGAGATCCTCAAGGACTACGACGTCAACCAGAGGCTGACCCTGGGCGTTGAGACCCGGCTGGGGATCCAGAGCCGGAACAACCTGTGCGAGGTGGAGGCCATCTGGGCCAAAAACTTCCTGGCCATGTACTACTATAACCTCCCGTTCAAGCAGACGCTCCACGCCTTGACGCTTCCCACGAAGCTCACACAGCTCGTGGACTGCGTGTTCGACGGCAACCTCGGCCCCTTCTTCAACGTCGAGGGCAGGGTCGATTCGCAGAACTGCATTGAGTACGGCCTCAGGTACTATGACCTGAGCGAGAACACCCCGGGCGAGACCGGCGAGATCATCTCTCCGGTTCCCGAGGAAGAGCGTCATCGCCTCTGCTTTGAGCTCAATTTCGCGGCTCCTGCCACCTGGCAGATCACCGGCGCCCTCTACGAGGAAGGCTGGGCACGGTACGGCTTTGAGGATGACGTCACGACCTGCAGAGTGCTGGCGGACAGCGCCGACCTCGAGTACACCGGCGCCCCGATCATCGGGACCAACGTCTTCTTCCAGCTGGACGGCGTGTCCATTATGGAGCCCGGCTACGAGTACGGAAGCATCCGGTACTTAATCGACGACGGTGCGGCCCCGGTGGACGTGACCGAGTGGTACCGGTTCCTGGATCTGCCTGCACTGCCGTAAGGCAACCCGCAGGTGACCTACAGGTGAAAAACAAAAACGCTTAAACCCCGCTTGCCGGGTTCGGGGTATCCGGGCCCGGCAAGCGCTGACACAACCGCAGGAAACCTCCGGCCGATCGACCGGAGAAAATGAAATGAATTTGAACAGCATAGAAAAAGGCAAACCGTCCGAAAGGGCGGGACGCAAAGTCACTGGCCTACGTCCCCGCGGGGATAGGGCGGCAGGACTGCCTGAAAGGGTACAGCGCTTCGTGTCAGCTGCATCCCGCAAGGCCGGGGAAAACCGAGGTTTGACACGAAGGAGCAGAAAGACATGATACGCTCTCTCCGCGTAAATTTCATTTTGACGGCGCTCTTTGCGGCAGCCGCGGTTTTTGCGGCGGCCGTCGCGGCGGACGCCGCGACCTACGTGTCTGCGCATGGCGATAAATTTGCCGAGAAGTACCATCCGGACAATATCATAGGGTCCGGGCAACTTATCACTCTCGAGCTGGACAAGCCCGGCGAGTACATGAGGGTTTATATTCCGCCGGGAGCCACCCTGGTGAGTCTCTACTACTACGCCTCGGGCAACGCCCGTCTCGGCGTGGCGGCACGCATGGACAATCCGCCCCAGTGCGAGTATACCACCAGCATCTACATCACCACAGAGAGCTACCTGGGACTTCCCTGGGACACCGCTTCGGCTAAGAGCCTCTCGGTTTTTCGCTCGCCAGACGACGACTTCCAGCGAAAAAACGAGGGCGGGACGGCTACCTTGATGAACAACATGTCGTTCTCCGTCCCGTTGAGCGCGAGCCAGGGAGGGTGGCTCTACCTTCGATCCCTCAAGTACAGTTCGAACAGCTTCTATAGACTCGTTTACAATGTTTCGGTGGATCCTAAGGCCTACCGGGCGTGGTATTATGAGATGTGGCCGGACGGAGGAACCGGGGACCCCCGGGAATCGAAAACCACGCCCCCTCCGCCAAGCGACTGCGGGTTTTCGGACATTGAAACCGGCTCGAGCTCCGGGGGGGACGACGGAGGAGATGATATATCGAGCGATCAAGCGGCGTGCGAAGCCTCGGGCGGCACGTGGTTTCTGGGCGTTTGTTTTGCGCCCGGGGAGTCGGTTCCCTCGTGTGACACGGTGGATCCGGAAAATGACCAGGACGGAGATTGTGTCGAGGATTTGAAGGACAATTGTCCATGGGTACCCAACCCGGATCAAAAAGATACCGACGGGGACGACTATGGCGACGCCTGCGACGCCTGCCCCAAGGACCCGACGAGACATCTTGAACCCTGCGCCGATTCGGACCCGGACAGGGACGGGGACGGCATACCGAATGAAGAAGACAATTGCCCGGATGTGAAAAACGGCGCCCAGGTGGACACGGACGGGGACGGAGTGGGGGATGCCTGCGACGAGTGCCCCAAGGATCCGGACAAGACCGCCCCGGGGATCTGCGGCTGCGGAGTGCCGGATGTGGACTCCGACCACGACGGGGTGCTCGACTGCAACGACACGGAGATTTCCATTCGGATTCCGGCCATGAAGTCCTACGCCGCTCCCGTGCTGGTTTCGACGCAGCACCCGAAGGCGACCATCCAGAAACTGACCGTTACGTCCCTCAACCTGCCCCCCGGCAACATCCAGTGTTTCGCCGCCTACGTCAAAGGCGGCAAGCTCTACCTCGCCGAGGAGACCATGAGCGGGGGTGTGGAGTTCAGGCGATGGATCCCCGGGGATCCTATCACCTCGTATTCCGTGGGGAACGTCTCGGACGGGAGCTGGGAGTGCGATGTCTTTCGGTCGCTGGGAGAGCTCGACCTCCAGGTGCTCGCAACCCACAACGTGGGCTTTTTTTACCTGATGCTGTCTTTGAAAAACGGTGCCATGGACGGCGTCTTTTTCATGCTTCAAGAAGAATAGGCGTGCCGCCGCAGGACTTTGGCGCGCATGGAAACCGTGCCCCGGGAGAGTGAAGCCCTCCCGGGGCTTCATTCGTCCGGCGGCCTTTTTCTGCTTTCCCCGTCTTTTTTTGCCACCTGTCATTTTTCGACCGATCATCGAAGCTCCATGAGCGAATTCGAAAAAGGGCTTTGAGGAGCTGCTTCCGCAGCGCTGGGAGTTGTCACACCATAAGACAGGGATGGGCTTGTGCCGCCTGGGAGACCCTTGCCCGATTATTTTCCGTGCTACGAACCCCGCAGGCGGCAGCGGAAGTTACTGAAAAAGGGCCATTCATTCCTTGGCTGAAAACGACGCGAATGGTTCTTATGGACCGGAAACGAAGCGGCTTTCAGACGAAAAGTGTGGAGAGGGCATGATCGCATGAACGCAAGGAATGTGCTTTGTCTCGGCGTATGGTGCGTGATGGCTGTGTCTTTTGTTTGGAGTCCGGAGGCGGGCGCCCGTTACGACGCCGGGGTGGAACTTCTGGTGCGTGTCCTGGCGGGCGCCGAGGAGCCCGTCTGGCCGGAGGAGGTCCTGCGGGTGAGACCGATTCGGGGGGCCCCCATCTACAGGGTGTGGGTGGTGAAAGGCCGGGAAGATCGGGCAATCGAAGCCCTGGAGGCGCAGAGTTCCGTGGGTTTTGTAGAGAAAGTGCGGACCTTCCCGATTCAGGCCTTGCCGTTGAACGCCGCGTGGCAGGACGTCATCAGGACCGGAGAGCTCCAAAGGCTCTCGGACGGGGCGGGCGTGGTCGTGGCGCTGGTGGATACGGGGGTGGACATGGAGAACCCGGATCTGGCTTTGTCGCTCTGGTCGAATCCGGGGGAAATCCCGGGGGACGGGATCGACAATGACGGCAACGGTTTCGTGGACGACGCCGCGGGCTACGATTTCGGCGACGAGGACGCGGAGCCCCGGGACGAGAACGGACACGGAACCGCGGTTGCCTCCGTGGTTCTGGGAACGGCCCCGGGATGCGCCATCCTTCCCCTCAAGGCGAACGAGGGAAGCGGCCGGGGGATCACCACGGGAGCGGCCGTGCAGGCCATCTTCTATGCGATCGGCGCGGGAGCGCGCGTGATCAACATGAGCTTCAGCGGTCCCGGCACGTCTCCAAGAGTGGCCCTGGCCGTGGAAGAGGCCTTTCGGAACGGCATTTCCCTGGTGGGGGCCGCGGGAAACACCGGTGGCGAACCCGTGGAGTTTCCCGCGAACATGGACGAGGTGATTGCAGTGGGTTCCGTGGACGGGATCCTGGAGGTGGCGTCCTTTTCCGCCCGGGGTCCGGAAATGGATATCGTGGCCCCGGGCGTGGATATCGAGGCCCTGGCCGTCGGCGGAGGGACCGCGTTCGCGTCGGGGACGTCGCTCAGCACCCCCATGGTGGCCGGCGCATTGGCCGTTCTGCGGGGCATGAACCGGAACTTGAGGGTGGAGACCGCGAGGGGCCTTCTCTTTGCGGGAAGTGCGGATCTCGGAGAACCCGGCCGTGACCCGCTCTTCGGGGAGGGCGCGTTGGACGGCGAGGCCCTCCTGCTGGAGTCTTCCCCGAGACTGATTGTCCCGGCGGGACCCGTTGCGGCAAGGGGCGCCCCCTTGACCCTTCTGGTGCATCTCCCTCCGACGGATGCGGAGGCGGAGGTGTACATCGCACTCGCCGGCCGGGAGACGTTCTGGTGGCTCGGGCCAGGAGGGGTATGGCACGATGTCTCGATCCGGCCCCTCGAGAGGCTGGCCCTGATCGAACCCTATTCGGTTTCCATCGAGGGAGCGCTCTTTGGAGACGACGGGGTGTTCCCGCCATTTTCCACCGCTTCGTGGGAGTCCGGCGACTATGTGTGGGGCATCGCGCTGAAGATCCCGGGCGGGCCCCTGCTGGCTCCGGTAACCTCAACCCCCATGAGCCTTCGGTAGCGACCCCCCGTTGCCCCGATTCCCCCAAAGAACAATGAAGACCAAGAACCGGCGATTTGGCGTGATTTTCGGCCTCCTTGCCTCTCCAATGGCGTCCGCGGGGAGCCACCCGTATCTCCTCAGGGAATTTGTGGCAAAGGACGTGAAGGGGCGGTTCGCGGGGTCCATGGGCGGCCTCCTGTGGACCGTCATCAACCCCCTGGCCATGATCCTGGTTTACATATTTGCCTTCTCCATTGTTTTGCGGGTGCGGGTGACCGCGGCGGAGACGGGCACCGACATCTTCGCCGTGTTCTTCCTGGCGGGACTCTTTCCCTGGCTTTTCTGCATGGAAGGCCTTTCGAGATCCATGGGCTGCGTCACAGGCAATGCCAACCTGGTAACCAAGGTGGTTTTCCCCGTGGAGCTCCTCCCGCTGGGGATGGTACTCGCGGTGTTTCTCACGAACGGGCTTGGGATGCTCGTCTTCCTGGGATACCTCGCACTCGAGGGGTATGCGCATTTCACCTGGTTGTTGGTGGGGCTTCTGGCCGTTCTTCAACTGGTCTTTGTGTGGGGCGTGGCGTCGTTCCTGGCGGCCGCGTCCGTCTTCTTTCGGGATCTCAACGAACTTGTCAATATTCTTCTCCGCCTCTGGTTTTTTGCCACGCCCATTATATACCCCATTTCGATGGTGCCGGAGGCGTTCCGGCCTGTGATGTTTTTCAACCCCATGGCCCATTTTGTCACCCTGTACAGGGAACTTCTTCTGGTACACAGGGTGGACTGGGCTTCCCTGGGGGAAGTGGCCGTCTTCTCGGCGCTCTGTTATGCGGGGGGCACATGGTTTTTCATGAGGGCAAGAGGGGCTTTCGGAGATGTGCTCTAGGAGGCTGTCGAAAAACACCCATCTGCGACGTTCCCCTTGCCATTCGTCACCGCGGCGTACTTTGTGAGGCGGAATAGAGCGCATGGCTCCCCCGGATTCCGCGATATCCGGGAAAGAGATTGAGGACGCCTTGTACGCTGTTCAGGCAAAAGATCTTACAAAGATCTATCGGCTGTACAGGAAGCCGTATGACCGGCTGAAGGAAGCGATCCT
>CAYVUX010000166.1:0-7304 GCA_964455075.1 uncultured Desulfobacteraceae bacterium
ATCCTACCAGAGCCAGATAACCCTCAACCGCCTGTCAAACCGAGAAAGCATCCACATGGCCGAATACCTTCTCGGTTCGAAACGAATCAGCCCGTCTCTGGAAGAAATCATCCTGGAAAAAGCCGAGGGGGTCCCTTTTTTTATCGAGGAGTTCGTCAAGTCCCTGGAACACCTGAAAATTATCGAGAAGGATGAAACCACATGCCATCTCACAAAAGACGCCCCGGGGATAGGCATACCATCCACCATCCAGGATGTCATCATGGCCAGGGTCGATGTGCTTCCCGAAACGGCAAAGAATGTCCTTCAAATCGCGTCAGTAATCGAGCGGGAGTTCAGCTATGAATTATCAAAGCGGGTTGCAGGTCTTCAGGAGCAGGAAATGCTCTCGTGCCTTTCGGCGTTAAAGGACTCTGAGCTCATCTTCGAAAGAGGGGTAGTCCCTCATGTGACATACGTTTTCAAACATGCTCTGACACGAGATGTGATAAGTGACTCGATTCTGAGGAGCAGAAAACGTGAACTGCACAACAGAATCGGGGCTGCCATGGAGGAAATATATAGAGACAGTTTGAATGAGTTCTATGAGGAGCTTGCAAATCATTTTATGGAAGCGGAAAACTATTCCAAGGCCGCGCAGTACAGCGAGTTGGCCACAAAAAAATGCGAGAAGACAGGCTCCCTACGGGATGCAATTGAACATGCCAGGAAGTGGATCGTTGTGCTGGAGAGAATGCCCCGAAGCGATTACATCGATAAGGAGGTTATTAAGGCTCGGGTGACACTTGGACTTTATTATTCTCAAATCCTGGATTTCTCGTCTGCAAAGAAGTCCGTTGATCCTATTGTTCAACTCGCTTTAAAAAGCGGCGACAGACGTCGTCTCTCCCAGATCTACACCATCATGGGGGCATGCGGATTTTTTCTGGAGGACAATATCGAGGCGGCCTTCGGGCATCTCAGGGACGCCTTGAGAATCTCCGGGGAGATCAAGGATGTGGTCTCTCTATTGATGGGCAATTACTGGATGGCCGTGGCACTGGCCTACAATTGCCAGTTCGAGAAGGCTCTTTCCCTCTTCGACAAGGCACTTCAAATCAATGAGGCTGCAAACAGCCTCTGGGGAATCTCCATTATGAAGAGCAGCATAAGCTACTTTGTACATCATTTCCGAGGAGACATGGAGGCAAGCCACCGAGTGAGCCTTGAAGCGCTTCAGTTGGCCGAGAAAAGCGGTGACAGCATTTCCATGGCCATGGCCTATGCTGGTTGCGGCAGTGCATGCTATGGCAGGGGCTTTCTGGAGGAGGCGCGCAAATACCTTTCCAAAGCAATCGAGGCCTGCGAGAGAGCCAATATGTCACCCTGGAACGCCTCGGTGCACTTCTGCCTGGGAGAGACCTTTTTTGATCTTGGGAACTACGAGAAGTCAAAGACCTGCCACGCCAAAGCGATTGTTGTCCTGGAAGAGAATGGGATGTTTCCGTCATGGAGAAACTTGAACAGGTTGGCCTTTGCCAAAGCAAAGGCAAAGAGTGGAGAAATGGACATGGATACTCAGTCCTTTCCCGGTTATGTTACCGCCAATAAGATCCGATTATGTGAAGGCCCAATGTCAAGGTATATCGGCGAAATCCTCCTGGCCATTGATGACCGAAATGCTCCTGAAGCCGAAGAATGGGTTCAGAAGGCGATATCGGCGGACGATCGAAACGGCTTAATGCTCCATTTGGGGAGGGATTTCAGGTTCTATGCAGAGCTGCTCTACCGGAGGCGTGAGAAGGAGGCGGCACTGGAGGCCATGACCAGATCGATGGAGATCTTCAAGGGCTGCTGTGCCGCCAGGGATCTCCAGGAAGCTGAAAAAGCTGTGGCTGCGTATCGATAACGAACTCAAGGCATCTCGGTGGCTTGCGCTGTTGCCATGAGTTCGGGCACTCTGAGAGGTGAACCGCGTTCCAGATCCAAAATACCTGATATCAATCTAATAGAGGAAGGACGCCATGAGGATTCTACTGGTCTACCCACCTACGAGATTCTCTTCCTACAATACCATCGGACTACGGAAGCCTCCTCTGGGCCTGGCTTACCTCGCAGCGGTCATCAAAGACCAACATGAGGTGAAGATCGTTGACTTCGATATCGATAAGACAAACTGGAGACAATACCCTTATCAGGCCTTCGATGTTGTAGGGATCTCGGCTGAGACTGCAAAATATCCGGTCAGTCTGAGGATCGCAGCGGAGGCAAAGGAGCGGGGCGCTACCGTGGTCATGGGAGGGCCTCACGTGAGCTTTTGTGATGGCGATGCCTTAAGAAGCGGCGCTGTCGATTTTGTAATCCGAAATGAGGGTGAACAGTCTTTTGCCTCGTTGGTGAAATCCCTCTGCGGAGAGATGCCCATTGAGACCGTGAAAGGCCTCTCCTACCTGAAAAACGGCGAAATAGAAAGGACGCCGGACCAACCTTTCATTGAGGACCTCGATTCTTTGCCCCTTCCCGCACGAGAGCTCCTGCCCCTTCATCTCTATGGCGGTCCAATCGAGGGTCGTCCCACGACGAGCATGATGACCTCGCGCGGCTGCCCGTTCACCTGCAATTTCTGTTCATCATCTCAGCTCTTCGGCCATCGCTGGAGGACCAGATCGGTCGAGAGTATCTTTGAAGAGATGGAATTGCTGCACAGGAAATACCGATTTTCAGGGCTATGCATCTTGGACGACACCTTCACCCTAAACGTTGACCGGACGATCAAGCTGTCCGAGAAGTTGGAGAAGAAGAGGTGGGATCTTGCGTGGAGCGCGCTCTCCCATGTACGTGTTGTTGCCAGAAACCCGGACATGTTTAGAAGGATGGCCAGGGCCGGACTCAGGTCGATTTTCATTGGATTCGAAAGCGGCAACCAGGAGGTCCTGGAGGGATACCGAAAGAGCGCGACTGTAAAGGAAAGCTATGAGGCCATGAAGATCCTTAAGGAAAACGCGCTGAAGGTGACCGGAAGCTTCATAATAGGGGCGCTCAATGAGAGCAGAGAAATGATCAATGAGACGATCTCCTTCGCAAAGAAACTCAACCCGGACAGCGCGCAGTTCACTATACTCACACCTTATCCCGGGACCAAGCTCTACGAGCAGGTGAGGGACCGGATTTTTTGCAGCGACTGGGAGGCTTACACCTGTCTGCACCCCGTGCTGAATCTGGATCACCTCTCACCCAGGGAACTTAAGAGGTTGCTGGCTAAGGCCTACTTCTCTTTCTACGGGCGGCCCGGGAAGTTTATCGGCAATCTGCGCTACCTTTCCAGTGCCCTATCCAACTCTTTCGGTCTCCTGCCGCGATTGCGTTAACCGACCGCGCAAATACATCGCAACGGTCCGCGGTCACGAATGGGACGGCCATGATTAAATAGGGTTCTTCCGGAAAATGAGTGCCTAATCATCCGGTTTTCCTCATCCTTATGTCGTTGAATGAGGAATGAGAAATCGTGGCATTCAGATGTCCTGGAGATTGACGCCGTCATTCCGGCGAAGGAGGCTGTGTCGCAATTCGTCATCCCGGATCGGAGTCCGGGACAGGCCCCGATCCGGGATCCAGAAGTTATCAAAAAAATGGCGTTTTCCTGGATTCCGGATCTTCACTTGCTTCGCTTCGGTCGTCCGGAATGACGTTTTTTCGAATCACTGGAACCTCTTTGCGAACTATATCCGAATCAAACAGGCACCGATTTTCCGGAAGAACCCAAAGTTTTCATCGAGGCATAAGATCGCACAGGACAAAAGACGACCGCACGTCATGAAGGCCCTTCGCCTTTTCTGTAGGAGTGGGCTTGCCCGCGAACTCAGAACCACCAACCGTGCCGTCTGCGAGGAAATCTGTCTGGCAACGCAAGATTCTGCAGACAAGGTGTCAACAGTCAGGGTTTGCTTCCTGTCTTCAGCGATAAACATCTTTTCGATGACCGATCTTTACCACCCATACAGAACGTTCATCATCCTGGATTGAATAGACAATCCGGTATTGTCCCTGTCGCAAACGGTATCTCTCCTGCCCGCTCAATTTTTCGCAACCAGGAGGCCGGGGATCATCTTCAAGCGTCTTGATGCGATTGAGGACCTTCATCACGTCCTTTTTCGGAATGCCCGAAAAATCTTTCTGAACAGACTTTCGGAAAAGCACCCTATATCCGGCCATCTTGCTTCAGCCTTTTCAGCAGGTCGTCATAACCGAGCAGGGGCTCCTGCGCTCTTTCTTCGAAAGCGGCAAGATCCTCAGCATCTTCGGTCAGCGCTTGTCTTACGGCCGCATTGACAAGATCGGACATGGTTCGCGATGTCTCCAAAGCCTTTATTTTCAACGCTTTATGAAGAATCGGGTCCAGATAAATGGTTGCGCGTTTAGAGGACGTCTCCATGATGTCACCTCCGGACAGTTTCCTGTATTATAACGTCCAGACGTTGAGACGTCAAGACGCTTATTAGAAACTCGCAGAATCAATGGTTCCGAAGCCATCCCCGAACCAGGCGGCTTAGGGGAGAAACTGCCAATGGTTTCGCTTTGACCCCTACCCTCCCTTTATCCTAGTCGACCCGCACCTCCACAATGTCCCACCAGTCCGGGGTCGGGATCCCGTCCATTTCTTTGTCCACAATGAAGAAAAACCAATATGTTCCCCCCGGCAATGGAAGATCAAGAATTTCCGTCGGGTGAAGAATCCCCAGCGGCCCCTGACGGAAGGTATGGATGCCGACTTTCCACAGGCCCCCTTCCCCCAGGCTCAGCCAGTAATCGGCTTTATCAATCCTGGCAAGTGCTCCCACCCACCAGTCTGCGTCCTTTGCCACCGGCCCGCCGGGGTTCAGGGCGATCCTTATGCCTACCGGATTGCCGGCGTCTGTATCCACAAAGCTCCCGAAACCATTGGCCCGGATTTCCGGTCTGGGGCGTGTTACGGGATTCATCAATGGGTAATGGTCGTAGGCGCCCCCTCCAATGAAATAAGGTGTATCTCCTATGCCGTTACCGTCCATATCCACACCGCGATAATCGCTCCAATAGTTTCCCTCAGCGCCGTTATCCCAGCGATTGTTGCTGTTCTCCGCAGCCGCCTGGATGACATCGTCCATGAAATCGTTGCGATAAATAAGGTTGTTTCTGCACCATTCCCCATATAGACCAGTATCGCACATGGCCAGCGTGTTGCCTGTCAACTCGTGCGACTCTCCATCGAGCTCTATGCCCACCCGGCAACCAAAAATCCCATTTCCCCTGACGTCGTTTCTCCCTCCCCTGCTCAACCGAATCCCTGTTGAGCAGTTGGATATCCCGTTGTTCTTGGCGATATTCCCTTGCCCCAAAACCATACCGCAGGTGCAATCTGAAATATAATTCCTGATGGCCACACCGTCCCTTCCGCCTACAATGAGGGCTTCGCTGCCTGCGTACATGTCGGAAATGCTGTTTCCCCATATCCGGCTCTTTTCATTGACCCATACTCCGATGCCGTCCCCCCATGACTCGGAGATCACGTTGTTCGCAATGTTGATATTCTTTGAATCATAGGCTGCCACAGCCCATTCAATGGAGTTTTCGATGGTATTATCGGAAACCGTGATGTCGCTTGACCCCTCAATGTTCACGCCATAGTAGCTCCCGGTTATGGTGTTTCCGGTCACACGCCCGCCCGAGGCGTTAAAGAAATTGATCATTGAATCCTTGATGAAATTGTTTTTTATGACCGCGTTGTCCGAATAAACTTGAAGGCCGCCATACCAGAATTCATGCCCGCAGCCGACAAGCTTGCTGTCTTTCATGACAAACGTGGAACCTTTTGAAGGCTGCATTTGAAATCCATAGCCGTCCTCTAAATGGATGATTTCGCAGTTGTCGATAAGGAGAGACCCGCCGGATGCCACGCTCACATTCGAACACCACTTTGAAGCACCCGTAATCAGACGCACATTTCTTAAGGTCAATCTCGACCTGCTCGGAACATAAATGTTGTTCAGCACAATGGTTTCATCTTCAATGATCTCCTCCCCGGTCACGGTCTTCCCCAGCAACGAATCGTAATCGGGGGGACTTGCCGGTTTCACTTCGGGCACTGAGAGAGACCCGACTGGAACAGGACTCATGAGGGGATCGTGATCGACCCCTTCCCGAGAGATTATATACGGTTGGTCGCCTATCCCATCTCCGTCCGCATCGGCTCCACCGTAAGAGCTCCAATAATTTCCCATGCCCTCATGATCCCACCGGTTGTCGCCGTTGTCATAGGCTGGCTTTCCAAAATCTACAAAATGGTTCCCGTACGCGAGGTTGCCGGAGGTGTCATCAAAGATAACGCCGTAATACGTGGTGGAGGATATCTTATTGTTCACAATGGAGTTGGCATCGCTGGAAAACAACAGCGCCATTCCTCTAAAGAAGTTTTCAAATCTATTTCCGTATATCACATTATGCTTGCTTGAGCTCATGGCCAGAAAGCCGACCGGCCATCCACTTTTGTCCGGTTCGGATGCCCCGGATAGGTGGTTGTCCACAATGGCATTATTCGACGAGTGCCTCAGCCAAATGCCATGCCCCAAAGCGTCCGTCACGGTGTTGTTTGAGACGGTACTGTTGTAGGCGTACACCATATAGATGCCCGTGTAGGGTTGCTCTGCGAAATCGGACATGACATTGCCTTCTATCCTGTTGTTCCAGCCCCAGACGATGATCCCGGTTTCATTGGTTGAGATATTATTGTCTTTGACCACGTTGTTGTTGGATACAACCATCAGTGAGATGCCCGAACCGATTCCCAGAAGCGTATTGTTCACAAAGCTGTTTCCATGCGAAAGCATGGTTTCTATGACCCCTCTCGCTATCTTGGAAAGGGTGATTTCGTTATTCTTTACCACATTCCCTTCCGCTTCGACTATCCGGAAAGGGCTGCTGATTGATGAGTGGTGAATCGTGTTGTTGTCGATCCGACACTCCGACCCAGCACGTATGTATACGCCGTGTACTTTGTTTGAATGGATCTGGTTGCCACTGAGGGTAATACCGGACCCGGTCAACACAATACCTATATGGTTGTTGTAGAGCGCATTGTTTTCTATGACAGCATCTTTGGTATCTACAACCAGTCCCCTCCTTCCGGATAAGATCGGACCTTTATCCCAAAGATCTTCGCTTTCCGGTCCCCAGCCGCAGTCGCGCACTTCGCTGTCCCGCATGGTGAACCGGCTGCCGGCCTCTATGGCAAAGCCGAACGGAGCCGCGCCGGCGGCCGCATGGATCACAGTGGAATCTTCGATGGTCAT
>CAYVUX010000167.1:0-269 GCA_964455075.1 uncultured Desulfobacteraceae bacterium
CTTCTGGATCCCGGATCGCGCCCCGTTTCACGGGGCTTGTCCGGGATGACGAATTACAACAGAGTCTCACAGACCGGGCTGAAAAAACGGGTTCTTTCGGAAAACGGACGCCTAATGGTCGCCAAATAGAAATGGTTCAGCGGTTTTTTGCATCCCTATATCTTCGAATAGGAGTGAGCGACCTCGGCAGCTTTTCCCGGCAGGCTGCTGAAGTCGCTCCTACAGAAGCGCTGTGAGTTCCTGTAGGAGCGGGCTTGCCCGCGAACCGG
>CAYVUX010000167.1:279-7295 GCA_964455075.1 uncultured Desulfobacteraceae bacterium
GCTCTTGAGCGCGATGTCCAGCGCTTCATCCATCTTGCCCACGAAATGAAACGTGAGCTTTTTCCGGACGTTTTCCGGGATGTCATCTAAGTCCTTTTCGTTCCGCTCGGGGAGGATGACGTGTTTGATGCCGCTTCGGCTGGCCGCGAGCACCTTGTCCTTGATTCCACCCACCGGAAGCACGGAACCCCTGAGGGTGACCTCTCCGGTCATGGCCACCTTGGGATGAACCGGGCACCCAGTGAGGAGCGACGCCAGGGCCGTCAGTATGGCCACGCCGGCCGAAGGCCCGTCCTTGGGAATGGCCCCTGCCGGAACGTGGATGTGCAGGTCGGAATCCTGGTAGAAGTCTTCCGGAATGTCCAGGTTCTCGGCCTTGCTTCTCAAGTAGCTGAGTGCGGCATGGGCCGACTCCTTCATGACATCGCCAAGCTGGCCTGTGAGCACCAGCGATCGGCTGCCCGGCATCTTTGACGCTTCGACAAAGAGGATGTCCCCTCCCGTAGGCGTCCACGCGAGTCCGATAGACACTCCGGGAACCGAAGTCCTGCCGGCCAAGTCGTAAGTAAATTTCGGGTTGCCCAGGTACTCGGGAATCTCCTTGTCGGTGATCACGAATTTCCCGCGCGCACCCTCCGCCACTTTTCGTGCTATCCCTCTGCAGACGGACCCGATCTCGCGTTCCAGGTTTCGCAGCCCCGCCTCCCTGGTGTATTCCCGAATGATCTTCCGCAGGGCGGACTTTCTGAAGACGACCTGGGATTTCTTGAGTCCGTTTTCCCGAATCTGCCTCGGGAGGAGGAACTTCGTGGCGATCTTGGACTTTTCCTCCTCCGTGTACCCGGAGAGCTCCAGCACCTCCATGCGGTCGAGAAGCGGAGGCGGAATGGGGTCCAGCTGGTTCGCTGTCGCGATGAACATGACGTTGGAGAGATCGAACTCCAACTCCAGGTAGTGATCCGAAAAGGAATTGTTCTGCTGCGGATCGAGGACCTCGAGAAGAGCCGAGGAGGGATCGCCCCTGAAGTCGGTACCCACCTTGTCGATCTCATCGATCATGAACACCGGGTTGTTCGACCCGGCCCGTTTTATTCCCTGAATGATTCGGCCTGGAAGGGCTCCTACGTAGGTTCGTCGATGACCTCGGATTTCGGCCTCATCCCGAACACCACCCAACGACATGCGGATGAATTCCCTGTTCATGGCCCGGGCGATAGATCTGCCCAAACTGGTCTTTCCCGTACCGGGCGGGCCCACGAAGCAAAGGATGGGGCCTTTGTGCTTCGGGTTGAGTTTGCGGACCGCCAGGTACTCCAGAATCCTTTTCTTGATTTTCTCCAGGTCGTAGTGATCTTCGTCCAGGATGCGCTCCGCTTCGCCGATGTCCAGGGCATCCTCGGAGGCTTCGCACCACGGAAGATCCACGATCCAGTCGAGGTATGTTCGCGATACCGTGTATTCGGGCGAGGACGGGTTGATGCTTGAAAGCCTGGCCACCTCTTTGTCCGCTACCTTGCGCACGCCTTCCGGAAGCTCCTTGGCTTCCAACTTCTCGCGTATTTCGTCGGCTTCCGAAGGGGCTTCCTTGTCGAGACCCAATTCCTTCTGTATCGCCTTGAGTTGCTCCCGGAGATAGTATTCGCGCTGGGATTTGTCGATGCCCTTCTTGACTTGATCCTGAATCTTCCTGCCCATCTTGTGAAGCTCGAGCTCCTCGTTCAAGAAGAGGGTCAGTTTCTCGAGCCGCTCCCTCACGTCCAGGGTCTCGAGAAGGGCCTGCTTCTTGTTTCGGTCCAGGTTCAACGTGGAGGCCATCATGTCCGAAAGGGCGCCCCCTTCGTCGATGCTCTCAGAAAGCTGTACCAATTCCTCGGGCAAGTTGGGGGAGAGGTCCACGATTTGTTTGAACAAACCCTGGATGTTGGTCATGAGGGCTTCAATATCCTGACCGGTCTGCTGGATATCTTCCAAGCGCACGATTCTTGCTGTGCGGTAGGGTTCTTCGGTGACGGTTTCCGAGATCCGAACCCGGGAAATGCCCTGGAGCATCAGGACGGTGCCTTCCTCCGCCTTGGAAAGTCGTACGATCATGGCAGCCGTCCCCACGGGATGGGTTTGGAGGGAGCCCTCTGCGCTTCCTTCTCCGGTCTTGATCATGGCCACCACAATGAGCTTGTCTTTTTCAAGAGCGTCGTCGATGAGCCTCGAGTGCTCCTCTCGACGTATCATCAGCGGGAGAACCATTCTCGGAAAGATGACCGGATCTCTCACGGGAAGAATCGGCAGGGTTTCCGGCAATGCCTTTTCTGTATCGTTCATAAATTGCTGCTCCTTGGATTTGCTGTCCTATAGTCCTGTCTGACAAACGGTCGGTTAAGACTTTATTTCCACCCGGTAGCTTTGAGGACGACCCCTCTTCTTCATGGTCACGTTTAGAAGGCCATCGTCCAGGAAGGCCTCCACCCGGTTTTCGTCGATGGGGACCGGGATCCTCAGTATTCTCTCGAACTCACCGTGGCCGATTTCCATCCGGTGGTAGCGGGCACGGCTTCCCGCCGGTGCGTTTCTCAAGCGCTTGCCGCGAATGCGCAAATACCCCTGGTAATAGGAGATCTCGATATCTTCCTTGGGAACCCCCGCGACGTTCACAAGGAGGACGACTTCGTTCTCCACTTCGTACAAGTCCGCTTCGGGCATCCAGCCTCCTCCGGAGGATGACAAGACGGGTCTGTTGATATTCATCATTTCATCCATCAGCCTCTCGACGCGTTTGTGGAGCTTGCCAAGGCTGGGGTCGAGTCGCACTTTCAAAAAAACCATTTCCATTCCTCCGTTTTCATGGAAAGGGCCGGGTCCGAGGGCCAAAGACCACTTTCGGGTGGACACTCCCTGACCATTCGTCTGCTTTTCGTTTTTATAAATTAACCATGATGGAGGATATGTAAAGCCGCAACAACGAATATCGGATTTACTTTTCCCATGCCTTTCTCATTATGGTTTAGCGTTTCCACCAGATAATGGCAGGAAAGGGATGGGAATTCAGAGGCCTTTCCGGGTCTCCGTTTTCGCCCGCCGGGATCATCCCGTCCAGTTCAGATCCACCATATAGGGGCAGTGGTCCGACGGATAACGGCCGTTGAAGCGGTTCCTGATGATTCGGGCTTCGAGGATGCGGAAGTGGAAGCTCACCAGGATCCAGTCCAGCCGGCCGTTTCGGGGCACGCCCTGGAAGCCGTGATGCGTATAGTTGCGTGTCCCCTCTCCGCGACCGAGCGCCTCCCAGGAGTCGGTCAATCCGGTCTTCGGGTTGGCAAGCAGGGAGTGGGTCGAAGAACCGGGCGCATCATTGAAGTCGCCCATGAGGATCGTGGGACCGGTACGGCGAGAGGCCCATTGGGCCAGGATGCTTGCCTGCTCACGCCGCGCCCTTTCCCCTGCGTGGTCGAGGTGTGTGACCGCAGCCCAGAGAAAAAGGCCATTTTCCCCTGCAACGAGCTTCGCGATGCTGACCATCCGGGGGAAGGCGCTGTCCCAGTCCTTGCTGCGGTGAACGCCGGGAGTCCTGGACAGCCAGAACTCGGAGCCTTCCACGGCCCGGAATGTGTCTCTCCGAAAGAACAGCGTGGGATATTGGCAGGTGGGGTCCCATACCCTGCTCGGGGAATGAAGCGCATAACCCGGAAGGTGCTCCTCCAGGTAAAGGAGCTGAGAGGGGCGACCCTCCTGCGTCCCGATGATATGGGGAAGGGTTTTTTCGATGACCCGCAGCACGAGGTCGCGGCGGTGGATCCAGGCATTCTCCCCGTCCTGGTCGTTTTCAAATCGCAGGTTAAAGGTCATGACGCGAATTCTCATGGAATCCTCTCCGGACATGGCAACAGCGGCACAAAGACGGCGGTCATGGTGAGCATGGCAGAATTCCGATCTCGGTTCAATAGAGAGCGCCCTGCTCACTCCTACAGGGATTCGAAAGCGCCTCTGTAGGAGCGGCGCAAGCCGCGAACCAAGAAAACGCCGCCGAGGTCGCTAACATCTCCACCACAAAAGCTCCCCTGCAAGTGGGTCAATTCCTTCCCAAACAAAATCCACAAGGCTCGCCCTCGGGAGGTTGTTCGCGAGCAAGCTCGCTCCTACAGGATCTCGCAAGCGCCTCTGTAGGAGCGGCGCAAGCCGCGAACCGAGGACTGCTGCCGGGGCGGCGAAGGTCTTCCCGATAACATCTCTTCTGCAAGGGGGCCACCCGGTTCCTTCGCAGTCGAAAGCCGCTTCCGTCATCCGTCCGGAGGTTGTTCGCGAGCAAGCTCGTTCCTACAGGGATTCGAAAGCGCCTCTGTAGGAGCGGCGCAAGCCGCGAACCAAGAAATGCTGCCGGGGCGGCTCATTCCCCTTCAACGACATAAGGGTAGGAAAACAGGATGAACCCTTTCTATTTGGCAGCCATCCGGTGTCCATTTTCCGGAAGAACCAGAACACTTGAAAAATGGACGGGAAAAATTCATGATAGGGACGATGGTGGAATCCCTGCGAATCGCGAGGTGGCCGGCCTGTCGCGAACCCTCCGGACGGGGCGCCATAAGAGGCGAAGACGCCCCGGCCCGGGCCCTTTCTGCTGCAAGACCCGGGTCAACCGGCACTCGATGAAAGGAGAAGATTATGGCGAACAAGGTATTGCTGGCAGTGGACGAATCAAAAAATTCCCTGAAGGCCATCCGCTATGTTGCAAGCACCATGCAGTGTGACTCCGTGGTAACCCTCCTGAGCGTTCTTCCCGATGCTGCGGGTGCTTGCGAACTGGACGGGCCAACCCTCGTGCCCCTTTTCAAAGAGAACAGGGAGGCCTTTTGCGCCATCGAGGACAGGAAAAGGGATAACCTCAAGGAGTTCATGGACAAGGCCCGGGAAGGCCTCATCAAAGCCGGCTTTTCCCCGGGAAACGTGAATGTGCGCATCCGAAAGAAGAAAAAAGGGATTGCCAGGGATATCCTGAAAGAGGCTCATGACGGCCGCTACGACACCCTGGTCGTCGGGAGGAAGGGCGTGACAGGCGTGAAAGAGTTCTTCATGGGCAGCGTCTCCAACAAACTCCTCAACATGGCTTCGGATATGACGGTGATTGTTGTGGACTGACGAAGCTCCGGAGAGGCATTCCGCGCAGGCTGCTTTCTTCCGGCCCCGTTGTTGAACCTTTCAGTGTTCCGTGAGGGGTTCGTCAGGCCTCCGATGGTCATTCAAATGATCAAATCGGCATGTTCTTGGGCACGGAGCGTAGCGGTTTGGATAGGAAGATGCGGGTTCCGTCCGGAACGCATCGTCAGCGGGCAGAGATGTGTGGGCAAGACTTTTGAGTGGCCAAATTGGAAGGGAGAGAAATGATGAAAGCTGATGCTCCCAAGCGCGAAGACGCATATCGCCTCCTTGCGCAATACAATGAGAACGAGGGCTTGATCAGGCACGCCCTCGCCGTGGAGGCCGTGATGCGTCACTTTGCGAGAAATCTGGGAGAGGACGAGGAAAAATGGGGCGTGGTCGGGCTGGTGCACGATCTCGACTATGAACGATACCCTGAGGAGCACTGCACCAAGACGGAGGAAATCCTTCGAGCGGAAAACTGGCCGGAGGAATACGTGCGGGCGGTGGTGAGCCACGGGTGGGGGATGTTTACGGATCAGGAGCCCCAATCGCCAATGGAAAAGGTACTTTATGCCGTGGATGAACTCACCGGCCTCGTTGCAGCGTCCGCCCTGGTTCGGCCATCCAGGAGCGTCATGGATCTCAAGGCCAAGTCCGTGCGCAAGAAATGGAAGGACAAACGATTCGCCGCGGGGGTGGACCGGTCGGTGATCGAAAAAGGGGCTGAAATGCTCGAGATGGAACTCGGCGACCTCATTTCCGAAACCATCCTGGGGATGCGGGAGGCGGCCAAGGAGATTGGGCTGGCCGGCACCGAGCAGCATCAGCCGGAGGAAGGGTAGGAACGGTGGCGAAACGTTTGGTGGATCTCACCCACCCCATCGGACAGGGCATGCCGGTCTGGCCCGGAGATCCGGAGCCTGAGATTCACGAACCCATGACCGCCGGGATCGATCCCTGCACCGTACAGACTATCCGCTTCAGCAACCACCTGGGGACCCACCTGGACGCGCCTTCACATTTTGTTCCGGAGGGTCGAACAGTGGATGAAATCCCCCTGGAAACGCTCATCGGGCCGGCCGCAGTCCTGGATTTCACCAACAAAAAAAGGCACGATCGGATAAGCACGGAGGATCTTCGGGCTCAGGATGCCCGCCTTGAGAAAGGAGCCCGGGTGCTTCTGATGACCGGGTGGGATCAGTACTTCCGCCCGGGCGTCTTCCATGACGGCTACCCCTGCCTGGACCTGGAGGCCGCCGAATTCCTGGCTTCCAGGGGGATCGCCCTTCTGGGCATGGACACCCCTTCTCCCAGTCCGGTGGATGACCCGGGCCAGAATATTCACAAGGTGCTTCTCAGCGCCGGGATCATCCTGCTCGAGGCGGTGACCAACCTGGGACGCATCCAGGCCGACATCTTCGAACTCATCGTCCTGTCTCCGCTCTTCAAGGGTTTCAGCGGAGCTCCCTGCCGCGTGGTGGGTGTGGTGGAGGAGGACAGAAACAAATCCATTCCTGCCTGAAGAAAAGCGAGCGTTTCTGTAGGAGCGGCGCAAGCCGCGAAGGAGATTCTCCGGCCGGTGCGTGTAACGGTTCGCGAGCAAGCTCGCTCCTACAGTTGGGGCGACGGGTGTATCTGTAGGAGCGGCGCGAGCCGCGAACCAGGATCTTCCGTTGCGGGACGGAAGAATGGTCTGTTCTCTCACTCCTGCTGAGAGCCCGAAGATATTTTTCTGTAGGAGCGGGCTTGCCCGCGAATGAACCTTCCAGCTACCGTGTATGGAACAATTTTCCTATCGAGTCTTCTTTCAGCTCCTGGGTGAAGCGTTTCTTGTAGGAGCGGCGCAAGCCGCGAAGGAGATTCTCCGGCCGGTGCGTGTAACGGTT
>CAYVUX010000168.1:0-7283 GCA_964455075.1 uncultured Desulfobacteraceae bacterium
ACTTGCGGGAAACCCACATGAGATAAATACAAAATCAGAACAAATTTACCGTGTCACGGGACTTGGCGGGTATGACGGAATGCGATACAGTCTCCCCTGATCCGGGATTCCCTGGAACGACGAAGTGAATCCTCCGGGCAAAATCAGGGTGCCAAGATTCCTCAGTTCCTCTAGCCCGTCACCCCGGATCCCGGATCGGAGTCCGGGACAGGCCCCGATCCGGGGTCCAGAGCGTTTGAAAAGCGTGGATTCCTGGTCAAGCCAGGAATGACGAAGACATCCAAAATCGAGAACCCCCCTTTTAGGGGGTTGCCTGAGTCCACCCGCTATGCGGGTGGAGAGCTCAATCTTCGGGCAGATACTCCTCGAGCACTGGTGAGATATCTCGAATAAATGTCTGCAGCCGCTGCTCCGCTTGGGCCGGCTCCTCCACGTCATAAATCGGCGTGATTAGACGCACCAGAGCGCCATCCGTTCGCTGTCGGGTCAGCGCATCCCAGAAGGCGTACAGCTTCAGCTCATAAGCATTGGTCAGGATCCGCCCCCGCTGGGGAAACCAGTAGTAGACCATCTGCTTGGTGGATCCTTTTTGCATGAGGGCACGGTTGACCGGCATCGGATGGGTACGGTGATCGGGCACGGGAACATCTGTGCGTCCCGCCTGTCTAAACAGCCACCCGCTCCCGGGCAGACAGGTTTCAGGGGTGTGGATCGACTCCCCTTTTCTCTGGCTTTCATAATAAGCCACATAGAAATTCACTTGCTTCCCTGCACGATCTCTGTAATCGATCATCACGTAATCGCTCAAATCCAGGGCATCGAGAATCTGGTCTTCCATACCCACCTTGGACCCGGTCCACTCTCCCACCTGCAAAGGAAACTGTACAAAGGGCTTGCTGATGGGGATCTTCTCCCGAAATTCAACGCCTTGGGAAATTGCCAGCGTGGCACTCAACAATACAACGGCCGCCCAAAACTGCGCTTGCGCCCACCACCGTGCTTGATGCTCCAGCTTCTGCCCTTCGCCCACCTTGCCCCGCCCGTCCTGTAGTTCTTGGGGATGACCTCTGCCTTCTGATCTGCGTCTCCCGAACCTGGTCAACACCCACATCTCCGCAAGGAGCACGCCCAGGGACACAATAAAGATGAACCATCCTGAAAACCCATGGAAAAATCCTTCGGCCACGGCCGCGCCCCACCGTTCATACAGGATCCCGGTGAGTGCGATGCGAAGACTGTTGGTGAGGATGGACAGGGGAACGGTAGACACTACTACCACGACACGTTTCCAAAAAGGCGCCTTAAAAAAATAGGCCAGAAGCAGCCCCAACACGATCAGCGGGATCAGATATCTGAGCCCGCTGCACGCGTCCACCACCTGCAGCTGGGTAAAGCCCAGATCGATGACGTTGCCTTCCCGGTAGGCGGACATGCCCACAGCCTGCATCATGAGGACGCCCAATTGGGATGAAATGAGCTTCAGCTGCCAGGAGATTTTGGTATAAAGGAAATTGGGAAGAGGAAACATCGTGAATAACATGATCAGGGGAAAGGCCAGCTCCTTTAGTTTTTGCCATCCCAGATGAATCCAACACAGGCCCGCAATCATCAGCCAGAGAGATATATAAAGAGTAAAATACTCTCCCCCCAGCTCGCCAATCCAGAAGAGGCAAAATGCCGTTCCCACCAGCGCAAACCCGGTCCAGGACGGCTTTGAAGGAAGGGATGCCAAACGCGACCGTTTGTCCCAAATCAAATAAAGCACGACAAAAGGAATCAGGTAGCCATAGGAGTAATCGTCACGGCGCCAGCCGTGAAAAACCAGCTGCGCCAGGGTGGAATAATAAACCCCGAGCAGCAGCAGCCCATAGACTGCTGCCTTCAACCAGGCCGAAGAGTCTATGTTCTTTAAAGCTTCTATTATGCGGATATTCCTCTTTGGGATTTGGGGTTCCATTCCGTGACCTCACCGCTTCAGGCGGGGAGTCGATGAATCTCCAGCCGGTTCACGGCCTACGAATCCACTGGCCCAACTTGCGCAGCGGTTTCAGGTACAGGGTCCAGGGGTAAGGTCTCAGGCCGTTCATCCTCCACGCCAACCTGTCGTTTCGATTGGCGGCCAACCGGTTTCCAATAGAAGCGGTGCTTCTGCCACCGATCCTCATTTTGACCATGATTTTCGGAATGTAGGCCGTGGTGATCCTGTGTTTTACAAGGAACCTGAGCATCAGTTCATAATCCGCCGCTGAACCCAAATGTAGATTAAACAGGCCGTATTTTTCATAAGCGGACCTGCGGACAAAGAACGTTGGATGAGGAGGCATCCACCCCCAGTAAAATCGTCGATAATTGTAAGGACCTGAGTGCCAATACCGGGTAACCTTGCTGGTATCCAGGGAATCGACGTAAACGAGATCACTGTAGCAGGAATCAAAGTCGTTTATTCGGAATGCCCTGATGACATTAGTCAACACATGAGGATCCGGATATAAATCGTCGGCATTCAAAATGCCTATAATGTCACCTCTAGCTCGTTTTATACCCTTATTCATAGCGTCATATATTCCGTTATCAGGCTCCGTACTTAAATATGTCCTATATGTTTTATGTTCCATAATCACATCAAGCGTACCATCCGTTGAACCACCATCTGTGATAATGTGCTCGGGAACATATTCCTGCATTTGTACACTTTTCATGCAGTCCGCTACCGTGCGTACCGAGTTTAACACTACCGTAACAATCGATATAGCCGTCATTTATTGAGACCTTCTCAAAGCGGAAGACCCTTTTGTCGCAGGCGATATTCAATCACTTTACACGAAATCATGAACTCATAAAATGAGCGCAAGAAGCAATATATTAGTCCTGCTCGACCATCAACAAACCCTCCCCTAAAAAAATACAAAACAAAAAACATAATAAAAGGCCGACCAGGCATTTTATAAACCATCGTTTTAATAGATCTACGCCGGACAGTCGGATCTTTGGATATGAGATTGCGCCAGTTTATTCTCTCCGCTTTTCGAAAAATTAGTCCCGCCTCCATGTCAGAATAGCGATTATGCTTATCGATCCACGCGGCAAATCCCTTATTAAATGGATAATGAAAGAAATGCCCTTTAATAAATCCGACGGATCCTTCCGTATAATATTCTTCATTTATACTTCTCTTGACTCTAACATGCCCCAGTTTTACCAGTCTGCCAGTCCAGGTTGGATATCCGCTGCTGCGCCTAAGCCACTTGCCCATAAAAAAATCCTTCCGACGGAAACTATAGAGACAAATGTTATTATCGCTCCAGCCGATTTCTGTATCTATTTCTCTCGCTAGTTCATAGGGCCAAATTTCATCCGCATCTACCATGAGAACCCACGGATTTTTATATTCAATTTCCTCCAGGCCGAAATTTCTTTGGGCGGCGTAATTATCGAATTTTCGCTGAACAAACCTTGCGCCGAAAGACCTGGCTATCTCTTCTGTCTTATCCTTGCTGTAAGAATCCAATACAAGGATATCATCGCACCACTTGAGGGATTCAAGGCAGCGGCGCAGATTGAGTTCTTCGTTCAGGGTGAGGATCAGTGCGGAGACTTTCATCTTTTCATCTCTTTACATCATCAAGACCAACCAGGTTTGACAGGTGAGATTTAGCTTCTTCCAGAGAACTGTTATTATCTATTACAGGCCAGTTCATGGATTCCGCCAAACTCTTGTAAATAGCGATTTTTCTATCAAGTTTATAATCGTGAACAAGTTCAGGCCTCGTTGACAAAATATTCTTCATTGATCTTTCAATCAAATAGACAGCCGCTTCAGGAGTTACCTGACATGTAATGAGCCTTTTAAGAAGCCCTCCCCGTTTTATGTCCAGTCCTGTATCGGCAATAACATCGACCAGCGTATCCCACGGACCTCGCTCGCATACCAAGATGTCGCAACGCTTCCTCAAGCGGGTTAAACGAAAATATGTGGATATATTCACATCTATTGCCTGCAGAAAAGCAAATAAAGCTCGAAAACCTCTCAACGTTTCAAAATCGTGAAACCCGAATCTCACGCCATTGTACGTTCGGTAATAGTTGTGCCCGGTAAGTCTGGCAAGCGCCAGCAAGGGCTTTGAGAAGTAATTGTTAAACCGGCTCCATACCAGGCGGGACTTGTATCCTCTCTCTCTAAATCGGTTGAAAAGCCATCCTGCCAGCGTCGTCTTCCCGCATCCGTCGGGGCCCACAAGCATGAAAAGTTTTGCTCTGTTTGAAGCCATTTTAGTTTCGGTCTAAGCCCGCCACTTCTGGTGGAGGACCCGAAGAGGTTCTACCGCCTCGATGAGATAAGCTTCTGAAATATGATGGACAGCTGGCAGTTCCAAAGCCCGTCACCCCGGACGTCGATCCGGGGTCCAGAAGTATTCGAATTGACGGGATTTCTGATAGCGCCGGGAATGACGAAGACATCTACATTTACGTACCCCCTTTTAGGGAGTTTCCTGAGCCCACCCACTATGGGGGTGGAGAGCTCAGTTTTCAATAATCCTGAGCCATTTACCGGCAACCGACTCCCAGGAAAGAAAGCGCTTTGTCCTTTCCTTGCAGGCCGCGCTCAAATCTCGAAGCAAGCCGGTGTCATCATGTACTCTCTTCATGGCGGAGGCAAGCGCTTCGGAATCGGCCGGCGGCACCACAATCCCGGCGTTTCCAACTGCTTCGGGCAGGCCGTCTATGTTGGAAACAATCGCAGGGGTGCCGCATGCAATCGTCTCCATCACCGTTACCGGCAGTTCGGAAGGCACAAGAACGAACGGCAGAAGCGTCACACCGGCCGTTTGCAGTTGCTTCCGCAGCTCCCTTTGGGTCATCCATCCGCCGATTATCCGAACACGGTCTCGGAAGGCCCTTTTGACTTTCCCGGCAATTTTCCGGATTATGGCGGCATCCGCACCACGGGCCAAAACGGCCAGTTTCGCGTCAGAGAAATTGCATTTCTGGAACGCCTCCACCACAAGGGGAAAGCCGCGGATCCCGAGGGGGCTGCCCATATAGAGGAATGCGGTATCTGCCGCCTTTGTGAACGATGGATGGGGCGATACCCACTTGTCTATATCTATTCCAGGGGGGACGATGTTTATCTCAAAGGGGGGCGAGGCAGTCAGGCCGATCCTTTCGGCCGTTCGATGGGACTGGCAAAATGCCCCGGTGAAGCACGACCTGAGGCGGCCCTGCCAGAAGCCTCTGGAGAGGGGCAAGTGCCGCCCATAAGACCAGAGCCCCGCTTTCCCGAGATAGGGGAGGGCGGCGAGAACCTCCCGCGGTTTGTAGAGCGGGTAGGAGAAAAAGGCATATGATCTGATGTTCTTCAAGCAGCGATACCACCCGGAGGAGACAAGGCTCAGGGGCGTTACCGACACGATTGCCGCATCCGGCCTGACTGCTTCAAGAATGCCCGATACTTCGTTGCTGTTCGTGCCGCGGAGGCTTTTGACGCCATGCACCCTTATCCCGTCCAAAAGCCCATTGCTTTTCGAATCGCTTATGACAAAAACGCTGTGACCTGATCGAAGAAAAGCCTTGCCGAGTCTGTGGACAGTGAGCCACGGCTGCAGCCTGACATTAGATTCGTTGAAACCTGGAAGGCAGAAAATAATCTTCATCAATGATTCAACGCGGCCCTGCTTCCTGCGCACTCGGTGATCCAGGATGCGGTTTTCCGGACCATTTTGTCTTCTGTAAATTCCAAAGCGAATCGTTCACAGGCGGATGTTCCCATTGCGTTTCGAAGGGATGGATTGTCAATAAACAGTTCTATGGCTCTGGCAAGGCGTTCTGCATCGGCCGGAGGAACGATAAATCCCTCGTTTCCATCGCGGACAGACTCCGTATTTCCGCCAACATCCGTTGCCACGATCGCCTTGCCTGCACGCATGGCCTCCAGCAGCCCAATGGAGTGATTTTCGGCTAAGGAAGGCAACACAAAAATGTCCAGGGCATGAAGGCAATCAGGCACATCGGATCGAAATCCGGCAAAAAGGACTTTTTCTGAAAGACCCATATGATGGACCTTGGCATTTAAGTGATCCGCCAGGGGGCCGGTGCCGATGATGACCAGAAGCAGATTAGGGTGCTTTCCGGACAAAATGCCTATCGCGTCGATCAGAAAGTCAATCCCTTTGATTGGATCTAGCCTGGAAGCGGTACCGATCAAAATGCCGTCGGGTCCAGCCCCCCAGTCGGATCGCAGGATATTCCGTTCAATAGGATTCGGATCAAGGGGTGGTATTCCGTTATGAATCACCTCAACCTTTGCACCAGGCACGCCTCTTCTCATCAAATACTGTTTTGTATGTTCTGATACGGCGGCGACACCGATTGCCTTGCTGCGAATGAAGTATTCTGTAAAAAGGTTTAACGGTTTTTCAACAAGTTTCCTCGCGGCTGTCGCACCATGATACCTTCCGTGATAGGAGCAAATAAGTGGGATATCATGCCTTGAGATCGTTTTTGAAGCAAGGCTCACAAAATGCCCGTTAAAGCCATGACTCATTACCAGGTCGGGACGTTCCCTCTTGATTATATGAATGATTTCCAAAATCCATGAAAAATCGTAACGGGATCTGATCTGTACTTTCTCGGCATCCAGGGTTTCGACACCCCTGAAATCTGTTTGCCATGCCCTGTTGAGAATCACGGCGCTCTTGATCGAAATGGGAGCCGCATCGTTCATGCGGTCGACAGCCAGCGCATATTTTCCAATACCACCGGGCAAGAACCCCCAATGGATGCTTAATACGATGATTTTATCTTTCCCTCCGTGCGGAGTCATATCGTATCCAGAAAGAATTTGCGCCGGAAAACCGACCCGCTCTAATCGTGCCGGATATGACGGAGAGAGTTCAGCGATTGTACCGCAGAACCCGGGTATGCCCGATCCAACCGGCGGTCCATTTTCTTAAGGAATATCGGTGGCTCATCTTTTCTCATGTTTTTAAGAAACCGGATGTTGTCAGCCAGGTATATGTCCAACGGCTGCTTCCGGAATACAGCAATGCCCCTTTCCCGCCAGAGAACAAACAGGGCTTTTACTGCATTTACAAAACCGGACCTGCGCAAAAGCCTCATGTCGAGGTCGCTCCTGTGATGCCACTGTCCTCTTGAGACGCTTCCGAAAAGCAACAGGCCGGAGATGCAGTCGTCATCATTCACCCTCATCTGCATTTCTTTCAGGTAAGAGCAAGTCGCTGTCTCGCCGGGATTTCGAAGCCTGGGAAAAGCAAAGAGGAGGCAAG
>CAYVUX010000169.1:0-6462 GCA_964455075.1 uncultured Desulfobacteraceae bacterium
GTCGGAATCAAGGGACGCCCGGGGGCATTTTCAGAGTACCTGGTTGTTCCGCAAAAAAACCTTCATGTGGTGGACGATTCCATAGAAACCGAGGCCGCCGTATTTGCAGAACCCCTGGCGGCGGCGCTGGAGGTAGCTCAGCAGATCCACATCAAGGCGCAATCCCGCGTTGCCGTCCTTGGTGACGGAAATTTGGGCCTCCTGATCGCATTGGGGCTCCGGCATTACGCCCCGGACCTCGTCCTTTTCGGGAAGCACCCCGAAAAAATGAAGATCGCATCGGAGCAGGGCGTGCATGTCCAGCCGGCGGAGTCTTGGAACATGCAAGCCGGGGACTCGGAATACCCTGGACCGCAGGGGCAGTTCCATCTTGTCGTGGAGGCTACCGGAAGCCCCGAGGGCACCGTGGTGGTCAAGACCACCTCCAGACAGGCCTCAAAGGTGGAGGTGTCAAGAATCGTGGTCAATGAGCTGAAGATCGTGGGATCCCGGTGCGGGGATCTTGCCCTTGCTCTTTCATTTCTCCGAAACGGATGGGTGGATGTGAGGCCCCTGATCGAAGCGGTCTATGCGTTTGGCGATTTCCAGGAAGCTTTCGCCCACGCGCAAAGGCCGGGCTCGAAAAAAGTCCTTCTTTCGTTTTGACCGAGCCCCGCTCTCGGTCCCTCCGCCCGAAGATCCTCACGGCGCGGAAAAAGACACATTTTGATTCGCGGGCAAACCCGCTCCCACAAAGAACTCCTTGCCTTGTCGGTGGGAGCAGGCTCGCCCGGAAACCGTCCTCTCACGCCGGCCTGAGGACATTGTACGCGGCTAATGCCCCTCCTACCGGAATCAGTCTGACCGACCTGTAGGAGCGGGCTTGCCCGCGGAACCGGATTTCCCGGGCGGAGAAAAGGCTCCATTTCTCGATGGAAAAAAACTCAGGTTTTCGGTTCTTTCTTCCTCTTTTCACGCGGCCTCCGCGAAATCCACCCGGCCAGTACGCCCGCCAGGAAAGTCAGGATAAGGACCAACGAGCGGGAGGCGTTGACTTTCCAGGTCAAAAAATGCACCTGAACGGTTTCCATGTTCTGGACCACAAAAACAAGCACAACCGCGGTCAGGACCCCAAAAACCACTTTTCCGAACATTGTCTCTCCTCCTTTCTGGATCGGCGATGCACAAGCGCACGAGCGGACCGCCGGGGTTCCTAAGCGCTCTTCGAGGCGATATCAGGCTGAGCCGGCGAGCGGCCTCGTCGGCAACAGGTTGTTGAATCATTTTCGCAGATGAGGCTCCACTCTGCAACCGGGTTCGAGGGATCTCCGCACCGTGCGATAATTCCGCTTGAAAAATCCGGCGGTATGGATAGGCTTGAAAAGGAAGAGAACCAGAGAATCTGAACCAGGAAGACGACCTCCCCAGTCCATGCTGGGTATCTAAAGATCAGCAGGAGCCGCCGTGAAAGAGCACAGCGCACCGGGCATATCTTCTGCCTGCTACTCATGGAGCGGGCATAAAATCCTCCTTCGCGGCCTTTACAGGAAGTGGCGGCGCGGGAGGGACCAACTTACCGGAGGAGGCCGTTCCCTGCTCCCAATGTGGATTCTGCGCCGGGAAACACCCCTCTTCCTAGCGATTTGCCTTGTTTTGTCGGGACTCCTCCTTCCAATAAACCACCCCCCGGCCGCAGAGGCCCCGAACTCCTCGGATCCCCCTCCCCCGGGGTACACGCTTGCAGAAACGGTTACATGCGAGGACATACGGAACCATGCCCCCTGGAACCCGGCGGTGGTTTTCTCTCTCCAGGCGGGGAAGGTGGTGTGTTACACTGCATTTGACCCCGTCGCGGACAAAACCTTCATCTACCATAATTGGTTTCACAGGGACCGACTCAGCGCCAGAATCAAACTTTCCCTTCATCCACCCCGGTGGTCCACCTACAGCAGCATATCCTTGCGGGAGGACGACAAGGGACCCTGGAGGGTGGAGGTTACTACACGGGACGGGGCGGTTCTGAAGGTCTTGAGATTCAGCATCGTGGATTAGAATCCCATGGAAAACCCGGTCTCCTTTTTCTTGAGCTTCCGCTGGCAGGATGCCGTCGATATCCTCCTGAACGGCTATATCCTTTTTCGCTTCTATGTCCTGTTTAGAGGGACAAACGTATTTCGCGTACTGGTGGGCATTGCCCTCCTGTGGTTCTTCCAGAGGATGGCCGTCGGCCTGGGGTTCATCGTGTCCAGCTGGGTGCTCCAGGGTATCACAGCCGTTGCAGCCATCATCATTATTGTGGTCTTCAGGAACGAAATCCGGTCGGTTCTTCAAGCGAAAAACTTCAAAACGATCCTTTGGGGCATTCCCCGCAGGGCCGAGGAAACGCCTGTTGAGATCGTGTCTGAGAGCGCATTCGAGCTCGCGGAAAAGCGCATCGGGGCGCTCATCGTCTTTCCCGGCAGGGACGACCTCGAAGAACTCATCCACAGCGGGATTTCGTGGCAGGGCCTTGTGTCGCGCGAGATGATCATGAGCATCTTCTGGAAGGACAACCCCGTGCACGACGGGGCCGCCATAATCCAGGGAGCGCGGATCAGCCAGGTCGGCGCGATTCTGCCCATTTCTCACGAGAAACCGCTTCCGTCCCGTTACGGGACCCGCCACCGGGCCGCTGTCGGCCTCTCGGAAAATACGGACGCCCTGGTTGTCGTGGTATCGGAAGAAAGGGGCCAAGTCAGCATAGCCAAAGGGGGGAGCCTGCGGCTCATGCGGAGAAAGAGGGATCTCGAGCAGGAAATGAAAAAGCACGCCGGGATACCCACCAGGCCCCTGGACAGAAAGAAGAGGGAGACCCTGGAACTGGGCGTCGCAGCCCTGGCTTCCTTGACCCTCATTTCGGTGGTATGGTTCGGTTTTACCCGCGGCCAGGACACGTATATGACGCTGGAAGTCCCCGTGGAATACATCAACCGGGACCCGAAAACAGAAGTTCTGGAAACCTCCGCCAACAGGGTCACCCTCCACCTCACCGGATCAGGAGTGCTGCTCAGGGCACTTGGTCCTGGTCAGATACAAGCGACGATCGATTTGAGCCAATGCATCCTTGGAGAGAACATCCTTCCCATCACCCGGGAGAACATTTCTCTTCCTCCGGGTGTATTTCTCAGGAAGATCGAACCTTCCACGATCCAGATCACCCTTGACAGCATGATGGTGAAACAGGTCCCCGTGCAGGTCGACTGGGTGGGAGAACTTCCAAAGGATCTCCTGCTGGTCGAGGCCGAAGTAGACCACCGAATGATTCAGATCCGAGGGCCGGAGAGCATATTAAGGGACGTATCCACCGTATACACCGAAAAAATCTCTCTCGAAAACATTCGAAAATCCGGAACCGTCACCGTCAAACCGGTTCTGAATCCGCCTTCACTGAGAATTCCGGCAGGCGGGAAAGAAAAGGTTGCGGTGAAGTATAGGGTGGAGGAACGGCTTGCCGAGTAAGGTCTTCGCGGGCAAAAAGGGCAAAGATGACGTAAATTCAACTGGTTGCCACTATTTGGTCCATAGCAGGTTGGGGATAAATTGCGGATTGTCGTGTATCCAGATGGTTAACGGCCCCCGGTTGCTGCTCGGAATAAGATGACCATAGATGTCCACGGTCATTTGAACGCTAGCATGTCGGAGCTGCTTTTTCAGCCCTGGGCACGAAAGGCCAACGGAAAGTCGGCTACCAGTGGTTAAACGTGGAGGCGGCATGATGGACAGTCGCATTAACGTCTTCCCGTGCGCGGTACCTCGGGAGCGCTCCGGCCGAGGGCGCGCTCCATCCTGCGATCGAAAGGAAGGGGTTCGATCATTTTTTTGACCATGAAAGTCTCACGCAAAATCAAGGCTATTTTTTCCACTTGAATTGCGTACCAAGACATTGCCGAATTCGCTTTTCAGCTGAACTCTGTACGGAGAAAAGTAAAAAGAGCACCTGGAAAGGATTTTACCTTGACAAGTAAAACTTAAACGTGCACATTCAATTTGATATCACTGGTAATATCATGACCTCTTCCGGCAGTATAGACAAGCTTCGCAATGAATTGAAATCGTTACAGAATAGGGGGGGCATTAAACCCCGGGAGTTGGAAAAGCTTGCAGAAGCATTGGGTCGAAAAGTGGCTAAGCGGGGAAAAGAGCCGATCTGGGCAAATTCAAAGTTCAGACATCTACGGCCTATCTCGATTCCTCGTCATTCAGGAGATCTCAATAAATATACTGCTCGGGGAATCTTAAGACAACTCGAAGAAGATTTAGAACTCCTTGAGGCTGAGGAAAATGAATAAAGGGAAGGAGCAGAATGGAAGCTAGTCGGATAAAAGCAAAGAAGATTCTTGAACGTCCATATGTCCGGGCGTTAATCCCGGATCCGGAATCGAAAACATATACAGCAATGATCCCTGAATTTCCTGGTTGCATAGCTCAAGGGGACTCTCCTGAAGAAGCCTATGCGAGACTCGAAGAAGCAGCAATCGGATGGCTGGAAGCAGCAATCTCTCTTGGACAGGAAATCCCAAGACCGAATGAAGAGAATGAATACAGCGGAAAGTTTGCTCTCCGAATGCCGACGGGATTACACAGAAGTGCAGCTGAACACGCCGAGCGTGAACACACAAGCCTCAACCAATTTATCATAACTGCGATCGCTGAACGGATAGGCGCTAACAGACTGTTTTTTGAATTAGCTAATCGTCTTGAACGCAGGATCATGGCTGCAAACGAGGTCGTCTATTCGACACAGGAGGATCTTGCTTTTAGTCCAGCTACAGGCACAGGTAGGCAATTGTGGGATTTTGATAGAATTCTGAGAAACGTTGCCGGGGAGGACTGAAATGCCAGAGGAAAAACCAAAACCGATAACATTTACCCACAAAGAAATTGCTGAAGCCCTAGTCAAATACGCGGGGCTGAAAGAAGGACGGTGGGGCATCTATATCGAGTTTGGTATCACTGGGGCCAACATTGGCACTAAAGAGGATCTTACGCCAGCTGCAATTGTTCCTGTAGTGAAGATAGGGCTACAGCGTTTTCCAAACGAAAACAACCTAACTGTGGATGCTGCATCATTATCAAAATCCAAGAGATCCACAGGAAGCAAATCCTAACTTCCTGGGCTTACTTATTTATTCCCGCCGTATTACATAAATCGACCCCTCTGGAAAAAGATGCCTGATACTGTTCTCCGGCATGCTGCTTTTTGTTGCTCCAAATCACCGCATATCATTGGCTTCCGAGATCGAGATACGCAAGACATCCTTGGAATCGAATTTGACCAACTTCCCGAGTTTGCGATGCTCAATCGGGAATTCTCTGCCCGACCCAGGAGCTACCTGAATCCGGACCGTTTTTTCCGGCAATCCTAGGATCAAGGCAACCTCGGGGATTCCTAGAAGCCGGCTCCTTTTCAGACCAATTTCTATATTTCTCTCCATGACTTTCTCTCCAGTAGCAAAATTCTGGTTCGCATGGGAAAGAGAATAGCAGAAAGAGAAAAGAAAAAATAGAAACAGATGGTTATGTGACAAAAGGTAGTTTTGTCCAAAAAAATGAGTACATGAGTACAAGATAGATTGGAGAGAAAGAAAAAGTGCCACTTTCGGGAGTGTATGAAGAGCTTATGGCACCCTCTCAGCCCTCCAGCACAACCAGTGCGTCCAGAGCCACCGGACGACTGCCGGAGAGCACGATGGGGTTGATATCGATCTCTTTGACAGCCGCTTGATCCAGCCCGATCGTGCCGACTTTCACCAGAATCTCTCCAAGGGCTTCCAGGTCCGCCGCCGGCATTCCCCTGACGGCTTCAAGAATCCTTCTCCCCTTGATTTCCTGCATCATGGCGAAGGCATCGCCCTTCTCGAAGGGAGCCACACGAAATGAAACATCTTCCAGGATCTCCGCAAAAATACCGCCCAGCCCAAACATCACACAGGGGCCGAACTGGGGATCCCGGGTGAGTCCTGCCACAAGTTCCCGATGTCCCCGAATCAATTCCTGGACGAGCACGGAGACATCGCCTCGGCCCGCCTGCTCCATGATCCGACGGAACCCGGATACAGCCTCCTCCATGGTCCGAACATCCACGTGAACCAGGCCCTTTTCCGTTTTGTGACTCACGTTCCAGCCGCACGCCTTAAGGACCAGGGGAAACCCTATCCGCTCTACCGCCTCTCGAAGATCTTTCTCTTCCGAGACCTCGATCTCGCGAGTCACCGGGATTCCGTAGTCCTTCAAAATTTCTTTCGACTCATGCTCCGAAAGCGTGCCGCGGCCCTCCTTCAGTGCCCTTTCTATTACATCCAAGTTTTCCTCCTAGAACGCCGGGGGCCGCCCAATGCGCGCGGCCGGAGTCTTCGCTGTGGTTCGGCCTCTACATCGGACACCGGCGCCGTCCCGCCCGGACGTCCTCGTTCCTGCCCGGGAACCCGGTCATCCCTCAGGAAT
>CAYVUX010000169.1:6472-7241 GCA_964455075.1 uncultured Desulfobacteraceae bacterium
CGGTGGAATCAAAGTTCCGGGGGCGGCTCCTCGGTCCCCTTAGAAATCATTTCCCGGTATTTCCATAGCCCGGCCATGGCCTTCGCCGCTCTTTCCGGCGTGGGCAGGTTCGCCAGGGCGCCGGCGTTTTCCAGCGCTCTCACCTGCTCGTCCCAGACGCCCGGCGGAGCCACAAGGCAGGTCACAATGGGCTTGCGTTGCTTCCACCGCCTGAGGGCCTCAGCCAATCCCGAAACGGCATCGCGGTTTGCGGACGCGAACATCATGAGCAGAAGGATTCCGTCCACCTCATCCGCCTCCATGACCGTGCGGACGATTCCCTGGATGGCTTCCGAATTGTACCATGCGGGCCCCATGTCCACCGGATTCGTCCTGAGGGCCAATGCGGGCAGCAAGCCGTTTATGGTCTCCTGGGTCCTTCTCTCGAACCTCGCCACTCTCAGTCCCTGGTCTTCCAGAACATCGCATGCAGCCATGCCGGGACCCGCTTGACCGGTAAGCACCGCCATGCGCAGGCCCCTGGGGGGGCCGCTCAGAGAAAGCACCTTGGCCAGATCAAGAAGATCCTGGGTGCTCTCCGCGGTCAGAATTCCCGCCTGTCTCAATGCCCCCTCGTAAACCGCTGCGTTTCCCGCCAGAGATCCGGTATGTGAAAGACTTGCGCTGTCTCCGCTTAATGCGCTGCCTGTTTTGAAGGCCACAATCGGTTTCTTTCCCCGGGTTGCCTTTGCCGCGTCCATTAGGCGCCGAGGGTCGTCCATCCCTTCCA